>DATNMV010000168.1:0-10148 GCA_035602175.1 Allostellaceae bacterium | reverse complement strand
GGCCCGCCAACCTGGAAGGCAAGGGCGAGATCACCATCCGCGACCTGGTCAAGAACGCCCTGCGTATGCGTCCCGACCGCATCATCCTCGGCGAAATTCGAGGCGCCGAGGCGATGGACATGTTGCAGGCCATGAACACTGGCCATGACGGCTCGCTTTCGACCGTCCACGCCAACCGGCCGCGCGAGGCGTTGACCCGCCTCGAGAACATGGTCGGCATGGCGGGCGTCAACCTGCCGTCGCGCGCCATCCGCCAGCAGATCGCCGCCGCCGTCAACCTGATCGTCCAGATCAGCCGCATGCGCGACGGCATCCGCCGCGTCGTCTCGATCACCGAAATAGTCGGCATGGAAGGCGACGTCATCACCACCCAGGACCTCTTCACCTATCAGTACGAGGGACAACTCAACGACGGCTCGCTCAAGGGCAGCTTCGTGTCGAGTGGCTTGCGTCCGCACTTCATGACGCGGGCCGAGTACTTCGGATTGGATCGCGCGCTGCTCGACGCGGTCGGGTGACCGTCGTGATCCAGGTCGTCTATCTCCTTATGATCTTCATCCTGACGATGTCGGTGCTGGCCGCCGCGTGGCTGGGATTCGTCGGTTTCGATCAACAGGCTCCCCTCTCGCGGCGCGTGCAAAAGGTCCGCGACCGCTTTACCGGCAAGCCCGATGCGACCGAGCTGACGCTGAAGCGCGAGGATGTGAAGTCGAAGCTCGACGATATGGTGAGCCTCATCCTGCCGAATCCCGATCATTGGCGGAAGATGATCCAACGCACCGGCACCGGCCTGACGCTCGGCAAGCTCGGGCTCATCGCCTTGATTTTCGGCGTCGCCGCCGGTTTCGGGCTGGTGGAAGCCGGCGTAACGCCCATTATCGCCTGGCCTGTCGGGATCGCCGGCGGGTTGTGGATGCCCCGCTTTCTCGTCCGCTATCTCGTCAACCGGCGCGCGACCAAGTTCATCGCCGTCTTCCCCGACGCGGTGGGATTGATGGTGCGCGGATTGCGCGCGGGATTGCCCGTGACCGAGACCATCATCGGCGTGACCCGCGAGATCGGCGAGCCGGTGGGCTCCGAGTTTCGCCGCATCGCCGACCAGATCCAATTGGGCAAGCCGCTCGAAGACTCGTTGTGGGAAACCGCCGAGCGCATCGACATGCCCGAATTCACTTTCATGGCGATCGCGTTCTCGATCCAGCGCGAAACCGGCGGCAATCTGGCCGAGACGCTCGACAACCTCGACCAGATCCTGCGCCGGCGCCGCCAGCTTCACCTCAAGGTGAAGACCTTTTCGGCCGAGGCCCGCGCCTCGGCCACGATCATTTCCTCCATGCCCTTCATCGTCGCGGGCATCCTGACGGTGATCGATTTCGACTACATCCAGGTCCTGTTCACCACCGAATCGGGCCACGTGTTCATAACCGCCGCCTTCGCCTGCTTGGCGGTCGGCATCGGCACCATGATCAAGATGAGCAAGTTCGACATATGAGCGCGCTGGTCTCCACATTCGGCGGCCTGTTCGGCGGCGGCAACGGCGGCGGCAGTAGCGACATCCTCATAACGCTGGCGGTCGCGGCCACGGTTTTCATGGCGCTCGTGCTGTCCTACAGGGCGTATATGGGAGGCGGCGCGCTGATGAACCGGTTCTCCGCGCTCGCCACCAGGCGCGCCACCGCGCGCGCCGCCGACACCGGCCGCCCCCGGCGCTTCGGCGCCAAGGCGGGCGTGGGCATGCTACGCCGCCTGGTCGACAGCCTGAAACTCACCCGCGGCGACGAGGCGGAAAAGAACGTCAACCTGCTGACCCAGGCCGGCTGGCGCACGCGCGAGGCGCTGGTGATCTATGTCGGCATCAGGCTGATCCTGCCCTGCGTGCTCACCAGCCTCGCCATCATCATCGCGGTGCCGTTCGTCAATTCGGGCTTCAAGCTGGCGGAGATCGGCGCCGGCGTCGCCATCTTCGCGACCTACATGCCCGCCTTGGCGCTGCGGCGCATCATCAGCGCCCGGCAGACCCGGTTCTACCGCGCGCTGCCCGACGCGCTCGACCTTCTGATGATCTGCGCCGAAAGCGGCCAGGGCATCGACGGCGCGTTGGCGCGCGTGGCGCGCGAATTCCGCCGCTTCCTGCCGGAAATGGCGGACGAGCTGCAGCTGACCGCGCTCGAGCTCGGCTTCCTGCCGAACCGGCGCGACGCGCTCTCCAATCTGGCCAAGCGCGTCAACATTCCAGGCGTCCGCAGCTTGACCAACACGCTCATCCAGACCGAGCGTTACGGCACGCCCTTGACCCAGGCGATGCGCGTCATGGGCGCCGAAATGCGCGAGGAGCGCATGATGAAGGCCGAGGAAAAGGCCGCCAAGCTGCCGGCGATCATGACCATCCCGATGATCATATTCATCCTGCCGGCGATGTTCCTGGTGCTGGCCGGCCCGGCCATCATCCAGGTGATCAAGGCCTTCGGCTGAGATTCCTGTTTCCGCTTCGCACGACGGCGAAGGCCTAATGTCGGCCTTCAGGTTTGGCTTCGCTCTTATTGAGCTACGCTTCGCCTGTACTACGCCCGCCGTTTTCGCTTCGCCGGCAATTTGATTCCCAACAGCCGCGCGGCATTGCCGCCGAGGATGAGCGCCTTGTCCTTGTCCGAGAGATGGGGCGCGCCGGTAACGAAGCCCACCGGATCGGGCAGCGCCATGTCGAAGGGATAATCGGTTCCCAACAGGATGTGATCGCTGCCGTAAAGCCCCGCCAGGTATTCGAGCTGGTGGTGGGTGAAGACGATGGTGTCGAAATAGAGCTTCTTCAGATAGCTCGACGGTTTTTTCTTGATGCGCGAGCGCGCATCGGGCCGCGCGCCGTGGGCGTGGTCGATACGCCCGGCATAGGAGGGCAGATAACCCCCGCCATGCGCCAGCACGATCTTCAAGCCCGGATGGTCCTCGAGCACGCCGCCGAAGATCAGGTGATGGACCGCGACCGTGGTGTCGAGCGGATTGCCGATGATGTTGGAGAAGAAATGCGTCGACAGACGCCTGCCGTCGGGGAAACCGTGCGGATGCAGGAAGACCAGCACGCCCAGCTCCTCGGCCTTGGCCCAGAACGGGCGGAAGCGGTCGGCTGACAGCTCCTCGTTTTCGACATGCGGACAGAGCTCGACGCCCTTGAGCCCCAGCTCCTTGACCGCGCGGGTCAACTCGCGCACCGCCAGCTCGGGCGCCTGCATCGGCACGGTGGCGAGACCGACAAAGCGTTCGGGATGCGCCGCGCAAATCGAAGCGATGTTCTGGTTGATGAGCCGCGCGGTCTGGAGTCCGAGCTCGGGCTCGGCCCAGTAGTAGTACTGGATCGGCGCGGTCGAAACCGCCTGGATGTCGATACCTTCGCGATCCATCACCTTCAGGCGCTCTCCCACCGAGGTGAGTAGCGGTCCGATCGCCTGGGCCTGTTTCGCGTCGACCTCCTTGGAGGCGGCGCTGTGGAAGAGCGAATAGGGATCGTATTCCGGCTTGAAGCTTTCCTTGGTCAACGCCGCAGCCGCCGGCGTGAAGACGTGGCAATGGATGTCGATCGCGGGATGGCGCGATTTCGACTTGCGGGGTTTCGCCGCCGCCCCGCCGCCGGCGGCGGGCGCACAGCTATAAAGCAGGCTCATTTTTTCGCTCCCAAGGCCTGCCAGAGCTTCAGGGGCGTGGCCGGCATGTCGAGCGTGCGCCCGGCATCGCCCGGCAGCGCGGAGCATATCGCGTTCATGATCGCGGCGAGCGCGCCGGTGGTGCCGGCCTCGCCCGCGCCCTTGACCCCGAAGGGATTGGTCTTGCAGGGAAATTCGAGGAAAGCGTCGGCCAGCCGGGGTGGCATGTCGGCGGCCCGCGGCATGGCGTAATCCATGAAGGAGCCGGCCAGCAACTGTCCGGCGGAATCGTAGACCGCGTTCTCCATCAGCGCCTGGCCCAGCCCCTGCGCCACGCCGCCATGCACCTGGCCTTCGACGATCATCGGGTTGATCAGCCGGCCGGAATCGTCGGCGCCGCAATAGGCGATCATCTCGACCTGGCCGGTTTCGGGATCGATCTCGAGCTCGGCGATGTGGCAGCCATTGGGGAAATGCTGCGGCGTTTGCGAGACCAGGTTGGTGTCCAGAGTCTCCTTCTTGGCGACCTCGAAGATCGAGACCCGCCGGTCGGTGCCGGTGACCTCGAAGAAGCCGTTGCGATAACCCAAATCGGCCTCGGCCGCTTCCAGCAGCCGCGACGCCGCCTTCTTGCCCTTCTCGATCACCGCTTCGGCGGTGTGGAACACCGCGGTGCCCGCGGCGGCGGCCGAACGCGAGGCGAAGCTGCCATGACCTTCGACGCCGAGCCTGGTATCGCCCTCGCGCACGACGACGGATTTGAAATCGATGCCGAGTTTTTCGGCCGCGAGCTGGGCGAAGACCGTGAGATGCCCCTGGCCGGTCGATTGCGCGCCCAGCCCCACCACCAGCTTGCCGTCGCCGGGGAAGGAGATCAACGCGCCTTCGGGCGGCAAGGCGCCCGAATGTTCGAGGAAACAGGAAATGCCGAGGCCGCGCAGCCTGCCCTTGGCTTCGCTTTGCGCCTTGCGCGCCGGGAAGCCCTTGACATCGGCCAGAGCGAGCGCCTTTTCGAACACCTCCGGGAAATCGCCGCTGTCATAGACCGTGCCCATCGCGCCCTTGTAGGGAATCTCGGCGGGCGTGATGAAATTCTTGCGGCGCAGGGTAACCGCGTCGATGCCGGTGATCTTCGCCGCCTCCTCGACCAGGCGTTCCATCAGGTAATTGGCTTCGGGCCGTCCGGCGCCGCGATAGGGACCGGTCAGCACCGTGTTGGTGAAAACGCATTTGACGTCGCAGCTGAGGCGCGGGATGCGGTAGACGCTGGGAAAGCAGCGCGCCAGGTTGAGGGTCGGGGTCAGCGGTCCCGCGCCGGCGGCGAAGGCGCCCAGATTGGCGATCACCTTGACGCGCAGCGCGATGAATTTGCCGTCCTTGTCGAGCGCGAGTTCGCCGTCGGTCACCATGTCGCGCGCCTGGTGGTCGGACAGGAAGGCCTCGCCGCGCAGCGAATGCCAATGCACCGGCCGGCCCAACAGCTTGGCCGCGACCAGCACGACCACGTATTCGGGATAGGCTCCGGTCTTCATGCCGAAGGCGCCGCCGACATCGCCCGAGATGACGCGCATCTTCTCCGGCTTGACGCCGAGCACGCCGGCCAGCTGCTGGCCCATGATCCACACGCTTTGCGAGCCGCAACGCAGGGTGTATTCGCCCTGGGCGGCGTCGTAGAGCCCGGTGGCGGCGCGCGCCTCCATCGAGGCGACCGCCAGGCGCTGATGGGTGAGCGAGAGCTTGGCGACATGGGCGGCCGAAGCGACGATCGCATCCACTTCCTTGGCGTTGGCGCCGCCTTCGGACATCGGCCAGGCGAAATCGAGACTGATATTGCCGGCGGCCTCGGGCCAGACCAGCGCCGCGCCCGGCTTGACCGCGTCGCGCACATCCACCACCGGCGTGGACTCCTTGTAGTCGACGGCGACCAGCTCGGCCGCGTCCATTGCCTGGGCCAGGGTCTCGGCCACCACCGCCGCCACCGGCTGGCCGGCATGGACGATGCGTTTCTCGGCCAGGGCCGGCCAGCGCGGCGCCAGAATCTTGGAGCCGTTGCGCCCGGGAACCGGCAGCGGCCCGGCCAGGCTGCCGGTCTGGGCAAGATCGGCGGAAGTCAGCACCGCCAGCACGCCGGGCGCGTTTTTCGCGGCTGTCACGTCGATGCCGCTTATGTCGGCCGCCGCCATCGGCGCCCGCACGAAGACGGCATGCGCCTGACCCGGTTCGCGCGGATCGGCGGTGTAGCGGCCCTGGCCCTTGAGCAGGGCCTCGTCCTCGATGCGAAGCTGGCGCGCGCCTTCCATTCCTTAGTCTCCCGCTGATGTCTTGCTAATAGATGCCGAGATGCTGATGCAGATCGAGACCCTGCTTGACGAGATGTTCCTTCGTGTCCGCGACCGCCACCCGCCCGCTGTTCAAAATCACGATGTCGTCGGCGATATCGAACACCAGCTTGGCGTTCTGCTCAACCAGGATGATCGACAGGCCCTGCTCCTTCAACCGGCGGATGGTGGCCATCACCTCGGCGACGATCTGCGGCGCCAATCCCTCCGACGGCTCGTCCATGAGAAGGACGCGCGGATTCGACATGAGCGCCCGGCCGATGGCAAGCATTTGCTGCTCGCCGCCGGACAGATAGCCCGCGATCTGGCGGGAGCGCTCCTGGAGGCGCGGGAAAGCGGCCGTCACCCGGTTGAAATCCCAGGGCGCGTGCGCGCCGTTGCCGGCGGGCCGCCGCGCCGCCACCATCAGGTTCTCGGCGACGGTGAGGCTGCGGAAGATGCGGCGCCCCTGCGGCACCAACGCCACGCCGCGCCAGGACAGATCCTCGGGCGCGTTGCCGGTCACGTCCTCGCCGAACAGCCGGACTTCGCCGCCGCGCGGGCGCAGAAGGCCCATGGCCACGTTCATGCAGGTCGACTTGCCGGCGCCATTGCGGCCCAAAAGGCCCAACAGCCGCGCCTCGCCCAGCGCGAAGGACACGCCGTGTAGCACGTGGCTGTCGCCGTAGAAGGCGTCGATGCCGCCCAGCGCGAGCGCCTCATTCGCCAAGATAGATCTCCTTGACGCGCGGATCGGCCACCACCTCGGCGCGGCTGCCTTCGACGATGACCTCGCCGAAATGCATGACCGAGATGCGCTCGGCGAAATCGAGCGCCACGTCCATGTCGTGCTCGATCATCACGATGGTGACATCGCGCGGTATGGCGGCCAACAACTTCTGTACGTCGCGCCGCTCCTCGACCGAGAGACCAGCGAAGGGCTCGTCCAGCAGCAGCAGCCTGGGGTTCTGCGCCAGCGCCATAGCGATTTCGACCCGGCGGCGCTCGCCATAGGAGGTGTCGGCCAAAGGCCGCGCCGCCAGATGGGCGAGGTTGACGCGCGCCAAAGCGGCTTCGGCCTTGGCCATGAGATCGCGTTGCCGGCCGAGCCGCAGGAAGGGATTCCAGCGCAAACCGGTCAGCGCCAACAGCGACAGCATGACGTTGTGCAACAGCGTGTCGCCCGGGAAGAGCGTAATGATCTGATATGTGCGCGACAGGCCCATATGGGCGCGGCGGCGCGAGGCGGTGCGCGTCAGCTCCTGGCCGAACAGCGCGATCGAGCCGCGATCGGCCCGCATCTCGCCGGCGATCAGGTTGAAGAGCGTGGTCTTGCCGGCGCCGTTGGGGCCGATGATGAGGCGGCGTTCGCCGGGCTCGACGCGCAGGCTGACCGCGCGGGTGACGCGCAGGCCGCCGAAGGATTTGTCGAGATTGCTGACGACCAGCGCGCTCATGGCGTCCCCGCCTTTTGCGGGGGGCCGCCGGCGGCGGCCGGCCGGAGCGCCTTGAGCGCCCATTGCGCCAGGCGCACCGAGCCCGGCACCAGCCCTTCCGGCATGAACACAACGATGGCGACGAAGATCGCGCCCAGCAGCATGTTCCAGCGCTCGATATAGGCGCTGGCCAGGTTCTTGACGATGACGACGAGAGCGGCGCCGGCGATCGGGCCCAACAGCGTGCCCGAGCCGCCCGAAATCACCATCAGCAGCACCTCGGCCGAGGAAGTGAGCGCGAGCGTCTGCGGGCTGATGAACTGGTTGTAGTAGACGAACAATATCCCGGCGACGCCGGTGAGCAAGCCCGAGAACAGGCAGGCGTAAAACCGGATCAGCCACACATGGTAGCCGAGCGCGTTCATGCGCCGCGGCTGGTCACGCGTGCCCTTGAGGCTGGCGCCGAAGGGCGAATGGATGAACACCGCCGCCGCCGCCAGGGCGAGGGCGAAGACGACCAGGGTCGCGTAATAAAAGGCGTTCGGATCGGACAGATCGAAGCCAAAGGGCGCGGGCCGCGCCGCGACGTTGATGCCGTTGTCGCCGCTGGTCAGGCTGATCCAGCGATAAGCGAGACCCCACAGAATCTGCCCGAGCGCCAGCGTGATCATGATGAAACCGATGCCGGTGGCGCGCAAGGCAAGCGCGGCGAACACCGCGGTGCCGGCGAGCGTCGCCGCGAGCGCGAACAGGATCGCCTCGGCATGGCCGAAGCCGGCGGCGAGCGCGATCGCCGCGGCATAGGCGGCGAGGCCGAGGATGCCGGCATGGCCCAGCGAAACCAGGCCGGCGTAACCCACCAGCACGTTCAATCCCAAGGCGAAGACGGCGTAGATCAGGATCTGGCTGGAGATGTTGACGTAGAACACGCCGGAAACCCAAAACGGCAAGGCGGCGAGCACGCCGGCCGCGAGCATCAACGCCACGGCTTTGGCGCGGCCGTTCACGGCGCGTGACCCGTTTTCGCTCACGGCGCGTGCCTGCCGAACAGGCCCTGCGGGCGCAGCGTCAGGACCAGCACCATCGGCAGGAAGAGCACGAAATAGGCCAGTTCCGGCACCAGCGCCTGGCCGAAATTATAAAGGAAGCCGATGATGAAACTGCCCAGCAGCGAACCCAGCAGGCTGCCGGTTCCGCCCAGGATCACCACCACCAGCGCCAAGGGCAGCATGTCGGCGTCGAGCCCGGGATAGACCGACAGGATCGGGCTGCCGATCATGCCGGCGAAGCCCGCCAGCCCCGCTCCCAGCGCGAACACCAGGGTGAACAGGCGCGAGACCCGGATGCCGACGACGCGCGCCATCTGCGGATCGTCGACCCCGGCGCGGATCATGGCGCCCAGCCGGGTGTTGTCGATCAGGAACCACAGCAAGGCGGCGATGATGGCGGCGATCAGGATCACGGCCAGGCGGTAGATCGGAAACACGAGGCCCAGGAACGGCGCGGTGCCGCGCAGGCCCGCCGGCGTCGCTACCGAAATCGGATCGCCGGTCCACACCATCAGACAGAAATCGGCGACCATGAAGGAAATGCCGAGCGTCACCAGCACCTGGGCCAGGGTCGAGCCCGCCAGCCGGCGCAGCAGCAGGAACTCGATGGCCGCGCCGAACGCCGCCACCAGCAGCGCGGAGAGCAGCGCCGCCAGCCAGAAATCGAGGTGGAACCAGAGCACGAAGCTCGCGCCGAAATAGGCCCCCAGCATGAACAGCGAGCCGTGGGTGAGATTCGGGATGCGCATCAGCCCGAAGATCAGCGAGAAACCCGCCGACAACAAAAAAAGCAGGCCACCGAGCGTGACGCTATTGATGGCCAGCAACAACCAAAGGCTCATTTCCGGCGCTTCCCGCTCGGTCCCCCGCCCGCCCGCCTGCGCAAGCGGGTTCCCGCCGTCTCAGCTCTTCAGCGGCGGGTAGTCCCGTGAATAGACCGGCTGGTCGAGGAACCACTTTTCGTCATAGGTCCAGAACTGGCTGACGCCCGGATAGGTCTTGACCGTGCGATTGTTGAGCTTGCCGTTTTCCTTCACGATCTGGCGGACATAGAACGTGCCGATCACGTTTCCGAAATGGTCGAACTTGATCGGGCCGCGCGGCGTGTTGGTGAGCGAGACGCTGCGCAGCGCCGCCATCATGGCGGTCTTGTCGCTGGTCTTGCCGCCGGTCTTTTCGAGCGCCGCCTCGACCACTTGGCCGTTGACGTAGAGGCCGGCGGCATAGAAGCCGGGAAGATTGTCGGCCATCTTCTGGAAGTCGGCGATGAAGCGTTTGTTGATCGGCGTGTCGAGATCGACGGTGTAAGGGCAGGAATTGTACATGCCGTTCGCCTCGTCGCCGAAGCTCTTCAACAGCGCGTCGTCGCCCGCGGTCTCGCCGCCGCACACCGGATATTTCAAGCCGGCATCGGAATATTGCTTCATGAAGCGCACGGGATTGGAGCCGGCGAAGCCCTGGCACACCACGTCGCATTGCGGGATTTGCGCCAGATAGGGCGTGTAATCGGCGGTAACCAGCGGCGGCCACAGCTTCGCCAGCACCTTGCCGCCATTATCCTCGAACACACGCTGGAAGCCGCCCTGCTGCTCGTAGCCGAAGGCGAAATCCTCGGAGATGGTGACCGCGGTCTTGTAGCCCAGCACCTTGGTGGCGTAATCCGCCATCGGATACATGGCCTGCGCCGAACACGCCGAGGCGCGCAGGAAA
>DATNMV010000167.1:0-2741 GCA_035602175.1 Allostellaceae bacterium | reverse complement strand
GGTGAGCCGGGCCCGCGCCGCGTCATAAGCGGCCTGGGCCGAGACAGATTTTTCCGGCCACGCCGGCGTCACCACGGCGATGCGGTCGGCGATGTTGTCGAAGATGCAGACGATCGACGGCCGCAGGAACATGCCGTCGGGAATGCCGAGCGTGTCCGGGTTCTTGTCCGGCAGTTTCTCCACCAGCTTGACCACGCCGTAGCCCAGATAGCCGAACAGCCCGGCGGCCATGGGCGGCAATTCCTTGGGCGTCTCGATCCGGCATTCGGTGATGAGCGATTTCAGGGAATCGAGCGCGCCTGGGGGCAGCTTTTCGAAGGCATCGGGCGCCGATCGCGCGCGGCGGTTGATTTCGGGCCGGTCGCCGAAACAGCGCCAGATCAGGTCGGGCTTCAAGCCGATGAAGGAATAGCGGCCGCGCGACGCGCCACCCTCGACCGATTCGAAGAGAAAGCTCATCGGCTTGCCGTCGGCCAGCTTGAGCATGGCCGAGACCGGCGTTTCCAGATCGGCCACCAGCGAGGTCCAGACCAGCACCGGCTTGCCCGCTTCGTAAGCCTTGGCGAAATCCTTGAAGTCGGGCGCGGCCTGCATCGGCTAAAGCAGGCGGTTGAGATTGTCGCGGTTGATCTCGACCTTGTAGCGGCTGCGCAGCGCCTGGCTGAAGGCGCCGAGGAACTCGCCCTGCATCTGCTGGCTGAGCTGGTGCGACAGGCTGTCGAGGCCGGCCGTGTCCTTGCCGGGATCGGCGGGCAGAATGCCGGTGAGCTGGGCGACGACGTAGCCGTCGGTCGAAGGCGCGTCGACCGCGGTGCCCATTTTGGCCTCGAACAGTTTCGGCACCAACACCGGCGGCACGCCGGTGCCGCCGTTGCGCGGCAGCGGCGAGGTCGCGACCACCGTCAGCTTGTGCGCGGCGGCGACCTCGCGGATCGGACGTCCGCTGTTGATCTCCTGGGTGATGGCGTCGGCGAGCTTCTGCAGCGCATCGGCGCGGTTATCCGCCTGCCACAGCTTGACCGCGTCGTCATGCGCCTCGGCGAGCGGCTTGACGCCGGTCGGCGTGACCTTGTCGATATGGACGACGAAATATCCGGTTTCGCCCATGTCGGCGAGCGCGCTGTTCTTGCCGCCGTCGGTGGCGAAGGCGGTGCGCAGCACCGTCTCCACCGGCGGCGGCAGGTCGGCCTGCTTGCCGGTGGCGTCGCGGCCTTGCTCGTCGAGCCCCTTGAAGGCCGCCGTCTTGAGGCCGTATTTCCGCACCACCTCGTCGAGCGATGCCCCGCCCGCGAGATCGTCGTCGATCTGGTTCGCGGTCTTGGCCATGCTGTCGCCGGCCATGTCGCGCGCGATTTCGTCCCGCAACTGACCCTTCACCTGGGCGAAACTCTGGGTCTGCTCGGGCCGCACCGAGACCGCGCGGATCACGTGCCAGCCGAAGGAGGATTGCACCGGCGGCGTCACGCCGCCCGGCTTCAGCGCAAAGACCGCGTCGGCCAGCGGCCCGGGCAGGTCGCCGCGCTTCACCCAGCCGAGATCAAGCGCGGCGGGATCGGCGCCCGCCAAGGCCTTGCCGGTCTCGTTGAAGCTCTTGCCCGACGCCAGCATCGTCTCCGCCGCCTGCGCCTTGGCTTCGTCGGAAAACAGCATCTGCTGGAGCTGGCGCTCCTCGGGCTTGTGGAATTCGTCCTGGCGGGACTGGTATTCGTCGCGCAGCTTGTCGTCGGACACGACCATCGTGTTCGCCACGTCGTCGACGCGCAGCATGGCGACGGTGAAGTCGCGCCGCTCCGGCGTGCGGAAGCGGTCCTGGTGGGCCTGGTAATAGGCGTCGAGGTCCGCTTGCGACGGCGGAGGCGGCGGCCCGGCCGCCGCCGGCGACAGCTTCACCAAATCGGCGGTTCGGCGCTCGGCCTGGGCGCGGTAGAAGGCGGAGGTCAGCTCGGCGGGCGGCGACAAACCCTCGGTCAGCGCGATGGTCAATTCGCTGCGCACCATGTCGGCGCGCTGCATGGCCTCGTATTGCGGTTCGGTCAGGCGGTTGTTGGCCAGCACCTGGGCATAGACGTTGCGGTCGAAGCCGCCGCCGACGCCGCGGAAATTCGGATTGCTGACGATGGCGTTGCGCACCGCCTCGTCGCCGATTGCCAGATTGAGCCGCCGTATCTCGAGCTGAAGCAGGTCGGCGGTGATCAGGCGGTCGAGCGCGGCGTCAACCACGCCCAGCTGCTTCGCCTGTTCGATCGTAATGCTGGAGCCGAGGACGCCGCGCAGCCTGTCAATGTCGATCCGCACCGCCTGCTGCAGTTGTTCGGCGGTGATGTTCATACCGCCCACCGTGGCCACGGTGGTGTCGGTGCCGCGGCTGTGGAAGATGTCGCCAATGCCCCAGACGCCGAAGGACAGGATCAACGCGGCGAACAGAATCTTGACGATGAGGGAAGACGCCTTGGAACGGATCGCTTGCAACATGGACGTGCCCGGAAAACGCGCCGTAATGCCGGATTTTCCGGCTCTTTGCGCGCGCGGATGATAAAGGGGGGCTATTTCCCCCGCAACTGGAAGCTGGGCGGGCGGGTCGCTCTGGCAGGGCATCTGTGCCTGTGCTAAAGCGGCCTGGCATGCGCAAGCTGGTCGCCGCCAATTGGAAGATGAACGGCCTCAAGGCGGGTGGGGTGATGCTGGCGCGCGATCTGGCTAAGCGCGTCGCGACCGGAAAGCTATCGAGCGAGCTGGTGATC
>DATNMV010000166.1:0-2554 GCA_035602175.1 Allostellaceae bacterium | reverse complement strand
CCGGGGCGCGCTCATCAGCGCGCGCGCCAGCGCCAGCATCTGCTGCTCGCCGCCGCTCATCGAGCCGGCGAGCTGGCGCCGCCGTTCGCGCAAAACCGGAAATACCTCGCAGCAATAGTCGTAACTGCGCTTGAGGTTGGCGCGCGCCGTGCTTCGGTAGGCGCCGAGATAGAGATTCTCCTCGACCGAGAGCCTGGGGAAAAGCCGCCGTCCCTCGGGCACCAGCGCCACGCCGAGATCGACGATCGCCTCGGTGCTCATGCCGGTGAGATCGTGCTTCACGCCGTCGATCTCGGCGGTGATGCTGCCGGAGGACGGGCGTAGCATGCCCATGATGCATTTCATCAGCGTCGATTTGCCGTTTCCGTTGGTGCCGAGCAGCGCCACGGTTTCGCCCGAGCGCACGTCGAGTGATACGTCCTCGAGCACGCGCACATGGCCGTAGGCGGCGTACAGGCCGCTGATGGTCAGGCTACTCGCCAAGATAGGCCCTCACCACTTCGGGGTTGCGCATGACCTCCTGCGGCTCGCCATCGGCGATCTTCTTGCCGGCGACCAGCACGGCCAGGCGCTGCGAAAAGCTCATCACCGCGCGCATGATGTGCTCGATCAGGATCACGGTGATGCCTCGCTCGTTGAGCATCACCAGAAGAGACAGAATGTCGTCGATCTCGGCATGGGAGAGGCCGGCCATGGCCTCGTCGGCGATCAGCAGCTTGGGCGCCGCCGCCATGGCGCGGGCGAGTTCGAGCTTGCGCATCTCGATCTGGGTCAAATCGCGCGGCCGGCGGTCGGATTTAACGGCCAGACCGACCTGCTGCAGCAGCTCCTCGACACGGCGGTCGATCTCGGCGTTCGAAAGGTGCATTCCGCGCCGCGCATTGACGGTATAGAGCAGGGGCACATGCAGGTTTTCGGCCACTGTCATGCTGTGAAACGGCTTGGGCAGCTGAAAGCTGCGCGACAGGCCCAGCCGGGTGCGTTGATGCGGCGGCAGGCCGTCTATTTTTCGACTCTCAAAATGTACCGCGCCGGTCTCGTTCCGGAGCGTGCCGGAGATGCAATTGACCAGCGTCGATTTGCCCGAGCCGTTGGGGCCGATCAGCCCCAGGCGCTCGCCCGGCGCGACCGCGAGATCGATCGAATCCAGCGCGACAAAACCGCCGAAGCGCTTGCCCAGTTTCTCGACGCGGAGCAGGGCCTCCATCAGCCTTGCCTCCGCCGCCTGCCGCGCGCGAACCAGCCGATGATGCCGTTGGGCGCGATCACCACGAAACCCACCAGGATGACGCCGACGAACAGCAGGTTGAGCGCCGACGAAATGGTGACGGTGGCGATCTGCTGCACGGTAGCGAGGAACACGGCGCCCAACACCGGCCCGATCCAGTTGGCTGTGCCGCCGACCAGCGGCATGGCGATGCTGTTGACGGCGAGCGACAGATTGAAGGCCGAGGACGGATCGAGATAGGTGATGTAGTAGGGCAACGGCGCGCCGGCCATGCCCATGAGCGCGCCCGACAGCACGGTGGCGATCAGCTTGAGCTTGAGCGTCGGCACGCCCGCCGCCTCGGCGGCCAGTTCGTCGTCGCGAATGGTGGCGAGACCGTAGCCGAGCTTCGAATGCTCGATCGAGCGCGCGATGCACACCGCCACGCCCGACAGTATCAGCATCACCAGGAACAGGTATTGGATATAGCCGCCGTGAAAGAACGGCGCCGCCGCCGGCCGGATGATGTAGACGCCGCGCGAACCGCCGACATAATCCCAGTTGGTGATGAGCGTCTCCAGCACGATGGCGAGGGCGAGGGTGGCGATGGCGAAGAACACGCCCCTGAGGCGCAAGGTCAGGTAGCCCATGCACAGTCCGACCGCGCCGGAGACCAGCCCTCCCGCCAGGATCAGCACCACCATCGGCGGCGCGTACAGCTTGTGCAGCACCACCGAGCTGTAGGCGCCGAGCGCGTAGAATCCGGCGGTGCCGAAATTCACGTAACCGGTATAGCCGCCGAGGATGTTCCACGCCGTCGCCATGACGACGTATTGCAGCACGACATAGGCGGCGAAGAAGAAATAGTCGTTGGTGACGAGGCGCGACAGCCCGAAGATGCATGCCACCACCGCCGCCGCGACCAGCCAGAACATCCATGTGCGCATGGTGTTATCGGCCCATGATTCCGGAAGGACGGACGGCCAGCGCGATCAACAAGACGCCGAAGGCCACCGCCGGCGACCAGGACGGGCCGTAGAAGGTCGCCGTCAGGCTTTCGATCACGCCCAGCAGCATCGAGGCCATCATCATGCCGGGGAAACTGCCCATACCGCCCAGCACGCAGATGGCGAAGACACGGCCGATATATTCGCGCCCGATCGAAGGCTCGACCGGCTGGATGATGATGAGACAGGCGCCGGCCAGGGACGCGGTCGCGATCGAGATGGCGAAGGCGATGGATTTGATGCGGGTCGGGTTGATCGCCATCAGCTTCAAGGCGAGGCTGTCCTGCGACACCGCCAGGATGGCGCGGCCGACGAAGCTGCGGGATAGAAAAAGTTGCAG
>DATNMV010000165.1:0-2569 GCA_035602175.1 Allostellaceae bacterium | reverse complement strand
GGATTCGGCGCCTTTGCCCCGCGGCTCGACGACGCCGGCACCAGCGTCAAGGGGCGGCTTGCCGCCCGTTACCTTTCGCACTGCCTCGGCCTCAGCCTGTTCGCCTCGACGGCGGAAATATGAAATCCGCCAGCGCCATCGCAGGACGGCGAGCAGAATCAGACTGACGAAAATTGCCTTCGACTCGAAGCACGCCATCTCCCCCACCACCGTCCTTCGGACGGTCCCCCTCCCCCGCCGCTTCGCGGCATGGGAGGATGGCGCCTCTCCTCCCACGCGAAGCGGGGGAGCAACTGTGATGATTGGAATAGCCCGGTGCTCGGCCGGGCTCAAGGCTGGCGCGTTGCGCCCCCGCCTTCGGCGGCTTCGGCCTTGACCCCGTCCGCTCACCGGTCTTTTGGACATGCATGCGGTCGGCGCAATGCGCCGCCCGGCGGCCAAGCGCAGCCGCGCTCATCGGGCGGCTCGAACCGGCGGGTTCCAGGTCTGATCGCGCGCGAGCATGGTGTTGAGGATGACGATCAGCTTGCGCATGCAGGCGATCAGAGCGACCTTGGCTTCCTTGCCCCTGGCGCGCAGGCGTTGGTAGTGGGCCTTGAGCATCGGGTTGTGCCGGGTGGCGGCGCCCATGACCGGCATGTAGAGGAGGTTGCGGAGCTTGCGGCGTCCGCCCTTGATGTGGCGCTGGCCTTTGCGCCCGCCGCTGTCGTCGTCGTAGGGCGCGGCGCCGATGAGGGCGGCGGCGGCCTGGTTGGTGACATGCCCGAGTTCGGGCAGCCAGGCGATGACGCCGGCGGCCGTCTGAGCGGCGAGGCCCGGCACGCTCGCGATGATTTCGGCCCGCCGCGCGAATCCCGGATTGGCTTTGATTTTGGCGGCGATCGCGCCTTCGACCTTGCGCAGCTCGGCCCGGATCGTCTTGGCGATCGCGGCCAGCGCCTTGGCGACGACGGCCGGCGGGCGATGCTCGCCCTGTTGCTTGATCCGATCTTCCGCGTCTTTCAGGGCCGTCCGAGCCGCAACCAGCCGGTCGATCTCGTCGCGTGCGGGATCGTGCGGTTGGGCCTCGCGGTCGGGAAACGCCTCGGCGAACCAGGCGATCGTGTCGGCGTCGATCGGATCGTTCTTGGCCAGCCGTCCGGCCGCTTTGGCGAAGTGGCGAACCCGTTTCGGGTCCACGATCCGGACTTCGACACCGGCCGCGCGCAACGCTTCCGCCCAGCCGCGCTCGTAACCGCCGCTCGCCTCCATCACCGCCCGGCCGACCCGGTTCGCGCGCACCCACGCCACCAGCCCGGCCCGGCCTTCCGGCGTGCTCGGCGCCGACAGGCGCAGTCCCTCCGAACGAATGCAGGCGTCGACTTTGCTCTTTGCGACATCCAGGCCGACAAATCGCGTCTTTTGTGCCATCCTCCACTCCCTTCCTTGCTCGTGCGGGCTCTCGCGCCCATGCAACTGTTCGGGTTTAAGGAAGACGCCAGACCTGTCCCTCGCTCCTTAACAGGTTCCGGCCTTCGGGGGTCACGGGCTCAGATCCGGCGACGGGCGGTTGCTTCAACAGCCGCCCGTTCGCCGAACCTGCCACATTCACCGGACACAAGGGGGGTCGCGCCGTCCTACGAGACAAGCGAGCGGCGGCGCATTCGATAATCTCCCCGGTCAGGGCGACCCCCCACCCCGGCCCGCCCCCACAAGAGGGGGCGGGTGCGCTAACGCCATCGATTCTACCGAAATGCAGCAGGCTCTAGACCGCGGCTTCGCCCAGATAGCGGACATTCCGGCGCGGCGAACTCGAACATTCGAAAGCGGCCGGCTACTCAGCGGCTTCGTCGGCAGACAGGGGCTGACCTAAAATAAATAGCCCACTCTCAATTGAGTCTTGAAAGTGTAAACGGGAAAATCCTTGATGATCGGAATGCCGAACTCCGCCGAGATCACGGTATGCTCGGTCGGCTTCCAGCCGATCATGAAGTTGAAGGGCACGAACAATCGGCCGGTTTGATTCCACACCGGCGTCCCATAGTTCAGTCGAATGTCGGGGCTCGGGTAGAGCGTGAGGAACAGGTTGTGCGGCAGATTGACGTTGAAGGTCGGCGCGATGCGTAACTGCCGCAGCATCCTGCCGTCGTCATTGCCTTCGAAATCGATTCCGTAACGCGCCTGCGGCGCGAAATAACTGCCCGGACTAATCTCCGGGAGCATCGCGCGGACGACCAAACCCGTGACCTGTTCCCAGGCGTCGGACGCCACTCCGTTTGTCGAGGTCGGCGCGATCAGCTGGCCGCCGAGCGCGACTGCCCAGCGTTGATCCAAGTCGTGTACGATCCACGCCTGAGTGAGTACGTTGCCGAAACCGGACAGGGTCGCGCCGGTGGGGTTCTCGGCTGTCACTCCGTTTGTCCACACGACCGGAATTTCGGCCCGGAAGTTCAGTTCCCATTGTGGCGCGAGCCTGAGCGGCGCCTCGATCCGGGCGAAGGGCGTGTTCGTTTCGACTTGTTTGGTCGTTCCCTCTTCCACGCCTGGACCGGGAGCTTCAGTATAGCGGTCAAGAAGCTCAATCTTGCCC
>DATNMV010000164.1:0-12978 GCA_035602175.1 Allostellaceae bacterium | reverse complement strand
CGCATCGTTGTCATCCTGGATCGCGGCAGCGCGATCGTGATTCTTGGCCGCCGGCATGACCGGGATCACACGCGAATTGGATTCGAGCGCGAGTAGGCCGAGGCTGGGACGCATATCACGGCTCGTGCCCAAGCCGATTTCGAGCTTACCCACCCAACCGGCGGCGGCGCCTACCGCATGAGACAGGCCGTCTTCGGTCAGGGTTTGGCGCAGGCCAAGCGTGAATGCGGAGATGCCATTGCCGTCCGGGGCCGCGGCGCCTTCCGCGAAGGCGGGCGTGCCTGCGACCACGAGCGCACCCGAAAGGGCGGCCGCGGACGCCAGTTGCAGAACGCGCGCCAAGGCGTGGCTATTCATGAACAATACGTTAATACAAAATTAGTTAAAATCGCGTTAATATTACCGTGGCTTACGGCACATTCCTTACTTGATGGACAAGATATGCCCGGCTAAGGATTGGCTTACCTGCTTGAATTCCTTGAAAAATAGAGTTCCAGCAGATTGCGATAGATTTCGGTGAGGGATTCGATGTCCTGGAGACTGGCCCGCTCATCGACCTTGTGGGCGCTCTCGCCGACCAAGCCGAACTCCGCCACCGGGCAATAGGCCTGAATGAAGCGCGCATCCGAGGTGCCTCCGCCGGTGCCGAGGTCGGGCGTCAATCCGGTGACGTGTTTCACCGCCTCGGTCAGCGCCCGGCTCACCTCGCCCGGCGGCACGAGGAAGGATTCGCCGCTGACCCTGATCTCGAGCTCGTAGCGGCCGCCCGACTTGTCGAGGATGGCGCGCGCCCAATCCTCGAGCTTGGCGCCGGTCCAGCGGTCGCTGAAGCGGATGTTGAACACGGCACGCGCCGTATCCGGGATGACATTGGCCGCCGGATTACCGATGTCGACGGTCGAAATCTGCAAGTTCGAGGCCTCGAAATGCGCGCTTCCCTTGTCGAGCGGCGTCGAGAGCAGCGCTTGCAGCATCGCCACCAGCCGATGGGCGGCGTTGTCGGCGCGCTGCGGATAGGCGGTGTGGCCTTGGATACCGCGCACGGTGAGATAGCCGTTGAGGCTGCCGCGCCGTCCGATCTTGATCGTGTCGCCCAGGGTTTTGACGCTGGTCGACTCGCCCACCACGCAAGCATCGAGCGTCTCGCCGCGTTGCTTGAGCCATTGCAAAACCTTACGCGTGCCGTTGACGGCGGCGGCTTCCTCGTCGCCGGTGATGAGCAGGCTGATCGAGCCGCCGAAGTCGCGGCCGCGCGACGCCACGAACCGCGACACCGCGGCCGTGAAACAGGCGATCGCGCTCTTCATGTCGGCGGCGCCGCGGCCGATGATGGCGCCGTCTCGTTGCGCGGCGGCGAAGGGATCGGACGTCCAGCCGGCAAGGGTGCCCGGCGGCACCACGTCGGTATGGCCGGCGAAGCAGAAATTGCGCCCGGTCTTGCCGAGCCGCGCGTAAAGGTTCAGCACCTTGTCGGTGCCGGGCTCGGTGAATTCGACGATCTCACAGGCAAAACCAAGCCCTTCAAGCGCGCGCGCGAGAAACGGAATCGCGCCCGCATCCTGGGGCGTGACGCTCGGAAAACGGATCAGCTCCGTTGCCAACTGCACGGGATCGATGGTGTCCATGGATTTTTCCTCCATCAGTCGCGCAGCAATTCATTGATCGAAGTCTTGGCGCGCGTTCTTGCGTCCACCCGTTTGACGATGACGCAGCAAGCCAGGTTCGGGCCTTTGCCGTTCTTGGCCGGCAGGCTGCCCGGCACCACCACGGCATAGGCCGGCACGCGTCCGATGAAAACCTCGCCCGAAGCGCGGTCGACGATCTTGGTCGAAGCGCCGATGAAACAGCCCATGGCCAGCACCGCGCCTTCCTCGACGATCGCGCCCTCGGCCACCTCGCTGCGCGCGCCGATGAAACAGTTATCCTCGACGATGACCGGCGCTGCCTGAACCGGCTCGAGCACGCCGCCGATGCCGACCCCGCCCGAGATGTGGCAATGCGCCCCGATCTGCGCGCAGGAGCCCACCGTCGACCAAGTGTCGATCATGGTGCCCGGCCCGACATAGGCGCCGACATTGACGAAACACGGCATCAGCACCGCGCCCGGCGCGATATAGGCCGAATGGCGCACCACCGCGCCCGGCACCGCGCGGAATCCCGCCTTGCGGAACCGGGACGCGCCCCAGCCGGCGAATTTGGACGGCACCTTGTCCCACCAGCGCGCGCCCCCCGGACCGCCGGCGATCGGCGTCATATCGGTAAGCGCGAAGGACAGCAATACCGCCTTTTTGAGCCATTGATGGACATGCCACGCGCCGGCGCTTTTTTCGGCGACGCGGAGCGTTCCCCGGTCCAGCAGATCGAGCGCGGACGCCACTGCCTTGCGCGCGGACACCTTCGACTTGGCGTCGAGAGTACCGCGCCTCTCCCAGGCGGAATCGATGGTCGCTTGCAGGCGTGAAATATCCATGGCGTGAAGGTTTTAAGTCGGCTGGCGCGGCAACACAAGCGGCAGGACCGAAACCCGCCGCGTTTCAGGCCCTGACAAGCTTGGGGGCAAAGGTTCATAGTGGTGTGTCCCGTCATGACAGGAGGCGCAAGGATGAGCTGGCAACCGGCGGCGGAGCCGAGAGCGGACGAAACGCCGCAGACGGCGCTCGAGATGGAAATCGAGCCGCGCCTGCGCGATTTGGGCGACGGTTTCTCGGTGCGGCGCGTGCTGCCTTTCGCCAAGCGGCGCGCGGTCGGCCCATTCGTCTTCTTCGATCATTTCGGCCCGACCGTGTTCGGTCCCGGCCGGGGCATGGACGTGCGGCCGCACCCGCATATCGGCCTCGCGACCATCAGCTATCTGTTCGAGGGCGAAATCCTGCACCGCGACAGCCTGGGCAACGCACAGCCGATCCGGCCGGGCGAGGTCAACTGGATGACCGCCGGGCGCGGCATCGCGCATTCCGAGCGCACGCCGCCTACGCTGCGACCGCGCGGCTCGCGGCTGGGCGGCATCCAGAGCTGGGTCGCGTTGCCGCGCGCCTTCGAGGAAACCGCGCCGCAATTCGCGCATTACGAAAAAGACGCCCAGCCCACGATCGAAGGCGAAGGCAAGAGCCTGCGCCTGCTCGCAGGCTCGCTGTTCGGCAAGCACGCGCCGGTCGAGGTCTTTTCCGGGATGTTCTACGCCGACGCGGAAATGCAGGCCGGCGCCAAGCTCGATCTGGGCATCGAGCATGCCGAGCGCGCGGTCTATATCGTCGAAGGATCGGTCGAATTCGCGGGAGCCCACCACGAGGCCGGCCGCATGCTGGTGTTCCGAACCGGCGCGCCGGTCGTGCTGACCGCGCGCGTGGCCGCACGCCTCATGCTGTTGGGCGGCGAGAGCCTCGATGGGCCGCGCCATATCTGGTGGAACTATGTCTCGAGCTCCAAGGAACGCATCGAGCAGGCCAAGACAGACTGGAAAGCGGGCCGCTTCGCCAAGGTGCCTGGCGACGACGAGTTCATTCCCCTGCCGGAGTGACCGGAATCTGCCGCGCGGCTTCAACGAGAAAAGACGCCAGATCCTCGACCGTGTGATGGATGTGCGGCGCGTGGGAGGATTCGAGCTCGGGATGCGGGCCGGTCTTGAGCCAGATCGTGGTCATGCCGAGCGCCGCCGCCGGCGGCAGGTTGCGCGCCATATCCTCGACCATGGCGGCGCGCGCGGGCGCGACGCCGTAACGCGCGATGAGATCGCGGTAGCCCGAAGGATCGGGCTTGGGGCGGTAATCGACGGCGGCGATGTCGTGGATAGCGTCGAAATGCTTCGCCAAGCCCAGCCGGTCGAGCACGCGCTCGGCATGGCGCCTGGTGCCGTTGGTGAAGACCAGTTTGCGCCCCGGCAACGCCGCCAGCGCGCCACCCAGCACCGGATCGGCCGCCACCGCGGACAGGTCGATCTCGTGCACGTAATCGAGGAAGCGCTGCGGCTTGACGCCGTATTCGTCCATCAGGCCCCGGAGCGTGGTGCCGTGCTGATTGAAATAGCGCCGGCGCAAGGCGTGGGCGCCCTCATGGTCGAGCCGCAGCTCATCCATGATGAAGCGGCCCATGCGCTCCTCGACCTCGACATAAAGCCGGCAGGAAGCGGGATAGAGCGTGTTGTCGAGATCGAAGATCCAGCACTCGATGCGGTCGAGCGGGCGGGAATGAGCCGGCATGGCGCGGCTCAACGCCCGTGCTTGCGGCGGCGGATCAGCGTGCCGACGCCGTGATCGGCGAACAGCTCCAGGAGGATGGCATGCGGCACCCGTCCGTCGATGATGACCGAGGCCTCGACCCCGGCCGACACCGCCTCCATGCAGGTCTCGATCTTGGGGATCATGCCGCCCGAAATGGTTCCGGCGGATATCATGGACTTGGCCTCGGCGACCGAAAGCTCGTGAACGAGCTTCTTCTTCTGGTCGAGCACGCCCACCACGTCGGTCAACAGCAGGAGCCGCGCCGCTTTGACCGCGCCCGCCACCGCGCCCGCCACGGTGTCGGCGTTGATGTTATAGGTCTCGCCGTGATCGCCCACGCCAATGGGCGCGATCACCGGGATGATGTCGGAGCGGATCAGGTGCTCGAGCACCGGCGCTTCGACGTGCCAAGGCTCGCCGACGAAGCCCCAATCGAGTACTTTCTCGATGTTGCTGTCGCTCTCGACACGTTTCCGGGTGAGCTTCCTCGCCCGGATCAGATCGGCGTCCTTGCCGGACAGGCCGATCGCCTTGCCGCCGGCTTTGTTGATGGCGACGACGATTTCCTTGTTGATCGAGCCCGACAGCACCATTTCGACGATCTCGACCGTATCCTTGTCGGTGACGCGCAGGCCGTCGATGAAGGAACTCTTGATCTTGAGCCGTTCCAGCATCTGGCCGATCTGCGGCCCGCCGCCATGGACGACGATGGGATTGATGCCGACCTGCTTCAACAGCACCACGTCGCGCGCGAACAACTCGGCGATGGATGTGTCGCCCATGGCATGACCCCCGTATTTGACCACGACGGTCTTGCCGGAATAACGCCGCATATAGGGCAGCGCCTCGGACAAGGTGACGGCCTTGGCCGCGGCGGCGGCGTCGATCTGGGCGGGGGAAGGTTTCTCGCTCATGGCGGGCGTTTATAGCGGCATCGGCGCTAGCTCGCCAGCGTGGCGAGCATGCCGCGCAGCTCGGGAATGCCCGCGCCGCTGCGCGCACTGGCCGCGAAGACCGCAGGATAAGCCGTGGCGAAGCGGCGCAATTCCGCGTCGGTTGCGGCCAGGCGGGATGCCAGCTCGGCGGCGGACAATTGATCGGATTTGGTCAGCACGGCGAGGCTCGGGACCGCCTCGGCGGCCAGGAGCGCGAAGGCGGCGCGGTCGCTGTCCTTGAGCCCGTGACGAGCGTCGATCAGCACCAAGGCACACTTCAGGACGGAGCTGTGGCCGAGATAGAAGCCGATGGAATCGGCCCAATCGTCCATCTCGCGCTTCGATGCCGCGGCATAGCCGTAACCCGGCAAATCGACCAACGTCAGCCGTCCGCCGAGATCGAAGAAATTGATCTGACGCGTGCGGCCGGGCGTGCGTGAGACGCGCGCCAGAGCCTTGCGGCCGGTGAGCGCGTTCAGCAGGCTCGACTTTCCGACATTGGAGCGGCCGAGAAATGCCACTTCCGGGAGATTTTCGGGCGGCAGCGACGCGGCCTTGTCCGCCCCGGCGGTAAAATGGCAGGACAGCGCGAACAACAAGCGGCCGGCCTCGCGCGCCTTTCCGTCCGGCGCCGCGTCTGGAGGAAAGACCGCGGCGGCTTCGGCCATCGCGCTAGGCGGCCCCGGCGCGCCGCATGATGGTCCATTGCTGGGCGATCGACAGCAGATTGTTCCAGCTCCAGTAGATCACCAACCCGGCGGCGAATTGCGACAACATGACGGTGAATACGAAGGGCAGCGCCATGAACATCTTGGCCTGGATCGGATCGGGTGGCGCCGGGTTGAGCTTCTGCTGCAGGAACATGGTGACGCCCATGATGAGCGGCCAGGCGCCGATATGCAAAATGGAGTGCAGGAAGGCGAAGCCGATATCGGGCGGGGCGAAGGGCAGCAGCCCGAACAGATTGATGAAGGTGGTGGGGTCGGGTACCGAAAGATCGTGGATCCAGCCGTAGAACGGCGCCTGGCGCATCTCGATGGTGACGTAGAGCACCTTATAGAGCGAGAAGAAGACGGGGATCTGCACGACGATGGGCAGACACCCCGCCATCGGATTGGCGCCGACGCGTTTGTAGAGCGCCATCATCTCCTTGTTGAGCTTCTCCTTGTCGTCACCGAACTTTTCCCTGAGCTTTTGCATTTCGGGCTGCAGCTTCTTCATCTTGCTCATCGCCCGGTAGGACTTGTTGGCGAGCGGAAAGAAGACGAGCTTGATGATGACGGTGAGCAGCATGATGGCGAGGCCGAAATTGCCGAGCAGCTTGTAGAAGAAGTCGAGCGTCAGGAAGATCGGCTTGGTGAGGAAATAGAACCAGCCGAAATCGATGGCGCGGTCGAAGCGCGGGATCTGGTACTGGACCTCGTAACGATCGAGCAACGACACCAGCTTGGCGCCGGCGAAGAAACGGCTATTGGCGGTGACGGATGCTCCGGGATCGAGCGCGCGCGGCGATCCGCGGTAGTCGACCTGCCAGAGATCGGCCTGGTCGCGCTCGACATGGGTGAAGCGCGCCTTGATCGCCTCTTTCTGGTCGGGGATGAGCGCGGATAGCCAGTATTTGTCGGTGATGCCGAGCCAGCCGCCGGCGGAATCGATTTCCTGGGGCGGCTCGCTCTTGAGATCGGCGTATTTGATCTCTTTGAGCGTGCCATCGAGCACGCCGATCGGGCCCTCATGGAGAAGATATGTCGTGGATGCGGGCGGCGGACCGGCGCGCGATACCAGCCCATAGGGATAGAGCGTGACCTTGTCCTTGGCGGCATTGGTCACGCTGTCGGTGACCGTGAACATGTAATCCGCATCGACCGCGATGTGGCGGGTGAATTTGAGGCCCGCGCCGTTATCCCAGGTAAGATCGACCGGGTGGTCGGGAGTGAGAGCGCCACCCGACACGCTCCAACGCGTGTCCGGCCCGGGCATCTTGACCGCGGGATCGTTCGCCACCCAGCCGAATTGCAGGAAATAGGGATGCTCCGTTCCGTCGGGCGCCAGCAGCACGATCTCGGGGCTGTCGGGATCGACGGTTTCGCGATAACCGACGAGAGTCAGATCATCGATCCGTCCGCCGGTCAGATTGATCGAGCCTTTGAGCCGGGGCGTCGCGATCGCGACGCGCGGCGATTGGGCGAGCACGTTCTCGCGCGACGCCGGCTGAACCGCGCCCTGGACGCCGGGCGCCGTGGCGCCGCCCTGGCCCGGCGATGCCGCCTGGCCCGAGACGGCCGGCGCGGTCTGCGTCTGCGATACCGGCGCCGGCTTCGGCGGGAATACCCGCTCGTAAAAAATCTGGAAGCCGATCAGGATGGCGATCGAGATACCGATGGCGACGAACAGATTGCGCTGCTGATCCATGGGCTACGGCCTGGCGCCGGTTGCGGGAGGCACGGGATCGACGCCCGATCCGCCCCAGGGATGGCAGCGCAGCAGGCGTTGCGCCGCGAGCCGCAAACCGCGCGCCGGTCCGTGTTCATGGATCGCCTGCGCGGCATAGTCCGAGCAACTCGGCCAATAGCGGCAACGAGGCCCCAGCAGCGGCGATACCAGCAGCTGATAGAGCCGTATGAGACCGCGCAGAACAGCACTTACCATGATCGTCCGCTTTCCCAGTCCACTCTCACTCGCTCTACTCTTCCCAGGCGTTCAGACGCTTCATCGCGGTTTCCAGGTCGAGCAGCAGATCCGGAAATTTCCGCGACAGCGTTTCGGTGCGCGCGATCACCACGTAATCATGGCTCGACGCGGCGTGACGTTCGAGCACCTGCCGCGCCGCCGCCTTGAGACGGCGTCGCGCCCGGTTGCGCTCGACCGCAATGCCCACCTTGCGGCTGGCGGTGAAGCCTACGCGCGACGGCGCGGGCTCCGTTGCCGCGCGCCGGCAGGCCTGCAGGATCAGGCCGGGAGCGACATATTTGCGCCGCTGCCCGGCAACGGCCAGAAAATCGGCCCGCCGCTTGAGGCGCTCAATCTTGGTCATGACTCCGCCGCTAGGGCGCCGCACCGGTGCTCAAGCCGAAAGGCGCTTGCGACCCTTGGCGCGACGGCTGGAAATCACGCGGCGTCCCCCGACCGTGGACATGCGCGCGCGAAAACCATGGCGGCGCTTGCGAATGAGTTTGCTCGGCTGATAGGTGCGCTTCACGGCTGGGGACTCCGGCGATGCTTTTCGCTCGATGGACGGCGCTGTATACGAAAGCGGGTGGGCGAAGTCAACGTCGCCGCCTTGCCGGCCATGGTTACAATTGCATTGCGGCGAAAGGCCCTAGGAATGCCGGGGGTCTTGGGATGAGGGGAATGGCGGTGGAAACGGGCAAAACCGTGTTTCCGGGCGGGCTTTCGGCCCGCCTCCTGGTGCTGACCGTCTTTTTCGTCATGGTCAGCGTGGTGCTGATCTTCGTGCCCTCGGTGGCGCGCTTCCGTCTGGCTTATCTCGAGGACCGCATCGACGCCGCGCATCTCGCGATTTCGGCGCTCGAGGCTACCCCCGACAACATGGTGAGCAAGCAGCTGACCCGGGAACTGCTGGCCCATGTCGGCGCCCACGGCATCGTCGTGCATACACCGGACAAAACGCTGATGCTGGCCCCGGAGATGCCGCCCAACGTGGATGCGACCTATGACCTGCGCAACCAGGGCATGTTCGCCATGATCGGCGACGCGATGATGACGCTGTCGATGAGCGGCAACCGCGTGTTGCGCGTGCTGGGCGTGGCGCCCAAGGACCCGGCCGTCACCGTCGAGGTGCTGCTCGACGAACAGCCGATGCGGACCGAGATGTGGAGATTTGGCGCGCGCGTGCTCGAGGTCTCGTTCGTTGTTTCGCTCATCACCGCGGCGCTGGTCTATCTCAGCCTGCAATGGCTGCTGGTCACGCCGTTGAAGCGCTTGACCGCCAGCATGATCGCTTTCCGCAAGAACCCCGAGGACGCCTCACATGTTGAAACACCCAGCGCACGCGGCGACGAGATCGGGGTGGCCCAGCGCGAGCTGGCGGCGATGCAGGAAACCGTGCGCCAGGCCTTGATGCAGAAGGAGCATCTCGCCGCCCTCGGCGCCGCCGTCAGCAAGATCAATCACGACCTGCGCGGGATTCTTTCGACCGTGCGTCTGATGTCCGACCGGCTGTCGGAAAGCGATTCGCCCGAGGTGAAGCGGGTGACGCCCGGTCTCGTCGCCGCCATCGACCGCGCCGTGGCGCTGTGCACCGGCACGCTCAATTTTACGCGCCAGGATGGGTCCCCTTTGCATCCGAGCGGCTTCGCCCTGCGCGGGCTGGTCGCGGAAGTCGCCGATAGTGTCCAGCATCCGGCCGGAAACGGCTTCATGCTGACTA
Organism: Allostellaceae bacterium; assembly: GCA_035602175.1. GTDB lineage: Bacteria > Pseudomonadota > Alphaproteobacteria > ATCC43930 > CGMCC-115725 > REEB95. The sequence continues at coordinate 3,436 of DATNMV010000164.1, read as the reverse complement.
ACGAAGTCGCGACCGATTTTGCCGTTCAGGCCGACCGCGGCCAGTTGTTCCGCGCGCTGGAGAATCTGGCGCGCAACGCCGCCGAAGCCGGTGCCAGGCATTGCGCCGTCCGTGCGCGGCGCGAGAAAGGCGAAGTCGTGCTCGAGGTGTCAGATGACGGGCCGGGTTTGGCCCCCAAGGCACGGGAAAACTTGTTCCGTCCCTTTGCCGGCTCGGCGCGGCCCGGCGGCACCGGTCTTGGCCTTGCCATCGTGCGTGAAGTCATGCGCGCCCATGGTGGCGACATCCAGCTCAAGGCCAGCACCGGGACGGGCACGGTATTCGCGCTCATTTTGCCCAACAGCTAATCCAACGCGATGGTCTGCGCCTTGAGATAGGCGCTCTCCGGCAGAAAGGGGTGTACCGGGTGGTCGGGCGCGGCGCCCGAACTCAAGAGAATCCGCCCGGTCCTTCCGGCGTCGGCCAGGCCGCGCCGCACCGCCTCGGCAAAAGACGCCTCGTCCACATTGTGCGAGCAGGAGGCGATGAACAAGAGACCGTTCCCGGCCACGACCGCGGCGGCGAGCCGGGCGAGTTTGCGATAGCCCTTGAGGCCCGCCCCAAGGTCTTTCTTGCTTTTAACGAAGGCGGGCGGATCGGCGACCACGATGTCGAAGCGCGCTCCTTCGCCCGCCAAGCGTTCCAATTCGGCGAAAGCCTCGCCGCGCGAAAAGCGACAGCGCGACGCGACTCTGTTCGAATCGGCGGCTTTCGCGGCGAGTTGGAGCGCCGGATCCGAGCGGTCGATGGCCGAAACCGCCTTGGCCCCGGCCAGCGCCGCCGAGACGGCAAAACCGCCGCCGAAGCTGTAGAGATCGAGCAGCAGTGCGTCCTTCGCCAAGGATGCTATGAAACGCCGGTTCTCGCGCTGATCGTAGAACCAGCCGGTCTTCTGGCCCGCCAGCACGTCGGCGAAGAAGCGCGCGCCGTTCTCACGCAACTCCACCGGCCCGACCACCTCGCCCGCCACCACCCGCACTTCTTCCGCCAGGCCTTCTAGCTTGCGCGCCGAAGAGTCGTTCCTGAAAATCACGGCCTTGGGCTTCAAGACTGTTTCGCACGCGGCGACAAGTTCCGCTTCCAACAGCGCCATGCCGGCGGTGTTGATCTGGCAGGCCAAAACATCGCCGAAACGGTCGATGACGAGGCCCGGCAAGCCATCCGCCTCGGCATGGACCAGCCGGTAGAACGGTTCGGGATAAAGCCTTCGGCGCAAGGCTTGCGCGGCCTCCAGGCGTTCGGCGAAAAATTCGCGGCCGATGACCCGGCCGGAATCGCGATCCATGATGCGCGATGCCACCAGCGTATGCGGATTGAACGTGGCCACGCCCAGCGCCTTGCCGCTCGAGGCTTCGAGCCGCACCAACGTGCCCGGAATCAGGGCCTTGGCTGCGGCATCCATCGCCACCTCGTTGGAATAGACCCAAGGGTGGCCGCTCTCGACGCGCTTGTTGCGGCCGGGTTGGAGCTTCACCACCGGCCGGGTTTCGGCCGCGCTCACTTGTTCCGGTCCCGCGCCTTGGCGATGGGCGGGGCGAATTGCGGCTCGATGTCCCAGGGAAACAGAATCCAGGTATCCTGGCTGACCTCGGTGACGAAGCTGTCCACCAGAGGCCGTCCTTTCGGCTTGGCGTAGACCGTGGCGAAATGCGCCTTGGGCAGCATGCGGCGCACCACCTCGGCGGTGCGGCCGGTATCAACTAGGTCGTCGATCAAAAGGAACCCCGCGCCGTCGCCGGCCACGCCCTTCAAGATTTCGACCGGCCCCTGCTCGCGGTCGTCATAGCTGGCGACGCACACCGTATCGACCAGGCGCAGGTCGAGTTCGCGGGCGACGATGGCCGCCGGCACCAGACCGCCGCGCGTTATCGCGACGATGCCCTTCCACGGGCCGAGATCGAGCAACCGCCAAGCGAGCGCGCGCGAATGACGATGCAACTCGTCCCAGCTGACCGGGAAGGTCTTGGTGAATGAAGAAGCGGCAGGCATGAACGCTTCGCACCTCGCGGGCGGCTTGCCGCCAGCGCCCAGGCGTCAGCGGACGTAGACGCGAACCTCGTTGTTCTGGATTTCGCCGCTGGTCGTCGCCGACAGCGAGACCCGGTCCGCCGGCAGGCCCATGCTGGTGAGGGACCGCATGACGCTCTCGGCATTGCGTTTCGACGCGTTGGCGTTAACCGCCACCTGCGCCGAATTGCCGGCATTGGGCGCCACCGCCACCAATTCAAAAGTGGCCGAGGGCTTGCGCTCGAGCGCGCGGCTTACTGCGGTGTAGAGGGCCTGTTCATAGGAGACGTCGGGCCGGTCGAAGCGGATCACCACCAGCGGATGAGTATCGCCCTCGGAGACGGCGGCCTGCGGCCGCGGCGCCGAGGCGCGCTGCGGCGGAAACGGCGCCGAGCTTACGCCAAAGGCGCGGTTTGCGAGGCTCGGGCCATAGAGTTGGCCGTTTTTGATCGCCTGCGACAAGGTGATGAGATTCTCGCGTTCGTTGGCGACGTAGGTGCTCTGGCGGCCGATCTCGTCGCTCAAGGCGCTCAGCAGCGCGTCAATCTGCACCGTGGTGGTGTCGACGTCGCTTTGGATTTGGGTCAGCTGGCGATGGTCCTCGTCAACGGCACCTTGCAGCGAGAAGGCGGCGCGGGTGGAGTTCATCAGATAGGATGCAAAGGACGAATCAGCCGCCGCCTGGGTCGAAATCCCATTCAGGCGACCGATATCGTCGCCCATGCGTCCGAGCGTGGTCTGGGCCTGGTTCCATTGCGCCACCAGCTGCGGATTGCCCGAGGTGGTGCCGACCTGCAGCCGGGCATTGATGCCGGCAACGGTATTGAAATAGGCCGATGAGTCGGTCTGGAGCGCGCTATGCGCCGCTGCCATGTCCTGTTGATGCTGGGCGAAGTTCGCCTTGAGCCGGGCGAGGTCGGCGCGCAGCCCCTGGACCTTCTGGCCGACGATGGTGCCGGTGCTGCTTGCGGCCGACCCGTCCGAGGACGAATTCAGCATCGGTTGGGCGTTAGCCTCGGCGGCCGAGGGTGGAATCTGATAGACCGTCGACTGACCCGCCGATGCAGAATCGCTCTTGCTCGGTGACCGGCTGCCGAACAAGTCGTCGGTGTAGGAACAGCCGCCGAGCAGCAGCATGGCGGCCAAGGCGGCGCAATGGCTGAAACGGTATATCATTCGGGTCGTAACCCCCCTAACCCTCTACCCAGGGAGTTTACGCGAATGGTTGACGATGCCACAAGCGTTTCGCGAGGCTGCTTTTGCGGCGTTCCCAGCCGGTCGGAACCGGGGAAATCGGCTTGCCAGCGCCCCCGCGATACGGCTAGCTTCGCCCCGCTTCCGTGACAATTGAAAGCGCCCGTAGCTCAACTGGATAGAGCACCAGACTACG
>DATNMV010000163.1:0-3450 GCA_035602175.1 Allostellaceae bacterium | reverse complement strand
CTGTTCGAGGAATTGGGATTCTTCTACGTCGGTCCGATCGACGGCCACAACATCGACCATCTGCTGCCCGTGTTGAAGAACGTGCGCGACAGCAACGACACCGGCCCGGTGCTGGTCCATGTCGTGACGCAGAAGGGCCGCGGTTACGCGCCCGCCGAGGCCGCCGCCGACAAATACCATGGCGTCGTGAAGTTCGACGTCGCCACCGGCGCGCAGGTCAAGGCCAAGGCCAATGCGCCCAGCTACACCAACGTCTTCGCCAAGGCGCTGATCGCCGAAGCCGAAGCCGACGAACGCATCGTCGCCATCACCGCCGCCATGCCGTCGGGCACCGGCATCGACAAATTCGCCGAGCGTTTCCCCAAGCGCAGCTTCGACGTCGGCATCGCCGAGCAGCACGGCGTGACCTTCGCCGCGGGCCTGGCCTGCGAGGGCTTGAAGCCCTTCGCCGCGATCTATTCCACATTCCTGCAGCGCGGCTACGACCAGGTGGTGCACGACGTCGCCATCCAGAAGCTGCCGGTGCGCTTCGCGATGGATCGGGCGGGACTGGTCGGCGCCGACGGCGCCACTCATGCCGGCTCCTTCGACCTGGCTTATCTCGGCTGCCTGCCGGGCTTCACCATCATGGCGGCGGCGGACGAGCTTGAATTGATGCATATGGTGGCGACCTGCGCCGCCATCGACGACGGCCCTTCGGCGGTGCGCTATCCGCGCGGCGAGGGCGTTGGCATTCCGCTGCCCGCCAAGGGCGACGTGCTGCCGATCGGCAAGGGCCGCATTCTCCGCGAGGGCAGTTCGATCGCCATCCTCAATTTTGGCACGCGGCTGGCCGAATGCCTCAAGGCGGCCGACGAATTGGCCCATGCCGGACTTTCCACCACCGTGGCGGATGCGCGTTTCCTCAAACCGCTCGACACCGATCTGGTCGAGCGCCTGGCGCGCGAGCACGAGGTGTTGATCACGGTCGAAGAGGCGGCGATCGGCGGCTTTTCGAGCCACGTGCTCGATCACCTGGCCCGCGTCGGCCTGTTAGACCAGGGGCTGAAGGTGCGGCCGATGTTGCTGCCCGACCGCTTCCTCGACCACGACGCGCCGGCCAAGCAATATGACGAGGCGGGCCTCAACGCCCGCCACATCAAGCAGACCGCGCTGGTCGCGCTCGGCCGCGCCATCGTCGAGCGCAACGTCCGGGCCTGAATCCCGGCGCGCGGTCCGCGCGTCGTCCCCCATGACCGAGAAAAAACGGCTTGATCAGCTTGTGGTCGAGCGTGGCTTGGCTGAAACCCGATCCCGCGCCCAGGCGCTGATTCTGGCCGGATCGGTCTGGAGCGGCGACAGGCGGCTCGACAAGCCGGGCGCGAGCCTGGCCGCCGACACGGCTCTTACCCTGAAGGGCAAGGATCACCCTTGGGTTTCGCGCGGCGGCGTCAAGCTCGCCCACGCGCTTGATCATTTCAAAATCGACCCCAAGAATCGGATCGCGCTCGATATCGGCGCCTCGACCGGCGGCTTCACCGACGTGCTGTTGCAGCGAGGCGCGGCGCGCGTCTACGCGGTCGATGTCGGGCACGGCCAGCTCGACTGGAATCTCCGCAACGACAAGCGCGTCACAGTGCTGGAGCGCGTCAATGCGCGTTATCTGTCCGAAAAAGAGGTGCCGGAGCCCGTCGATCTGGTGACCTGCGACGCCAGCTTCATAGGATTGGAAACCGTGCTGCCGGCGCCGCTGGCCCTGGCCAAGCCGACAGCGAATCTTGTGGCGCTGATCAAGCCGCAATTCGAGGTCGGGCCCAAGCAGGTGGGAAAGGGCGGCGTGGTGCGCGATCCGGCGCTGCATGAAGAGGTCTGCGCGCGGATATCCGCCTGGGTCGCGGATCGGGGCTGGCACGTTCTAGGGGTCGTTGAAAGCCCACTCAAAGGACCTGAAGGCAACACCGAATTCCTGCTCGCGGCTGAGCGGGGATTGCTGTGACGGAGATCGAACTCACCATCGACAGCGTCGGCGTGCGCGGCGACGGCGTGGCCTTTCACCGGGGTGGCAAGGTGTTTCTGCCTTTCACCGCGCCGGGCGACCGCGTGCGTGCCCGGATTCTGGCGAAAAAAGGCGAGGGCCGGAGCGGCGAGGTGGAGGAAATCCTCGCGCCCGGCGCGCGCGCCAAGCCGGTCTGCCGCCATTTCGGCGAATGCGGCGGCTGCGCGCTCCAGCATCTGACGCCAGAAGTCTATGCGGAGGCCAAGCTCTCCTGGTTGATCGAAGCGCTGGCACAGCACGGGTTCCAGAATTGCGACATTGCGCCCTTGCGCCGCCTGGCGCCCCATGCGCGGCGCCGCGCGCGTTTTGCGCTCGCGCGTGCCAAGAAGGGAGCGGTTGTGGGATTCCATGCCCGCGCCAGCCACCGCATCGTCGACATGCGGGAATGCGCGGTGCTGCATCCGGATCTCTTCAAGCTGGTCGAGCCGTTGCGAATTCTGGCGGGCGAGATTCTCGCCCCGGACAAGGAAGGCGCCGCCACAGTCACCCTGGCCGATGCCGGCGTTGCACTGCTACTCGACCTGCCCGCTTCACCCAAACTCGACGCGCTCGAGCGGCTCGCCGCCTTTGCCGAGGCCCAGGATCTGGCGCGGCTTTCCTATCGCGTGGGAACCGGGCGCGGCAAGGATTCAGCCGCGGTGCCGGTGGCGTTACGCCGCCCGGTCCGCGTGACGTTCGCCGGCGTCGCGGTCGATCTGCCCGGGGAATCCTTCCTGCAAGCCAGCGCCGAGGCCGATACCGCGCTGAGCGGCGCAGTGCTGGGCCAGCTGGGCGAAGCGCGCCGCGTCGCCGATCTCTATGCCGGGCTCGGCACATTCACCTTCGCGCTCGCGCAGCAATCCACGGTGCACGCGGTCGAAGGCGACGGCGATGCGGTCAAGGCGCTGAAACACGCAGCATCGCGTGCCCATCTTGTGGACCGCGTGACCGTGGAGGAACGCGATCTCGCCCGCCTTCCCTTGGCGCCCCACGAACTCGCGCGCTTCGACGCCGTGGTGTTCGATCCGCCGCGCATCGGCGCCATGGCGCAAAGCCGCGCGCTCGCCGCGTCCAAAGTACCGGTCATTGTCGCGGTCTCCTGCAACCCGGCCACATTCGCGCGCGACGCCCGCATGCTGTCCGATGGCGGCTATCGCCTAGGCCGAGTGCTGCCGATCGACAGTTTCCTGTGGTCGGCGCAGCTTGAATTGGCCGCGCGGTTCGAGAAACCGGTCTAGCGAATCTCTAAGGGCTGCATCACCAGCGCACCCGGCGGCGCGGCGAGCAGCTCGACCTGCCGCAGCAGCGCGGCGAAGCCGGCGAGGCCCTGGATCAGCGTGTCGTCATCGCCGCTTCCGGTCAGCCGGTTGAGCAGCGTCGCGAGCGGACTGACCGGCTCAGGATATGTGCGAAGATTGACGTCCTGGTCGGCGGCG
>DATNMV010000162.1:0-6253 GCA_035602175.1 Allostellaceae bacterium | reverse complement strand
GCGCACATTACCAACGTTTATAACAAGACGGTGATTACCAACAACGTGACGGTCACGCACATCAGCTACAATGGCGGAGAGGGCGGCTTAACATCGCAGCCCAATGCGGACGAGCAGGCGGCTGAACGCGATCCTCATATTCAGCCGACCGCTTTGCAATCGAAGCACGAACACTTCGCCAGCATCAATCACGCCCTGCTCGCATCGGTGAACCATGGCAGTCCGGCGATTGCGGCAACACCGCGGCCCGCCGCCTTCTCCGCGCACGGCGTGGTGAGCGCTCAAGGTGCCGATGCACCGCATGCGCCGAAGCATCCGGCCGGGAAACCAAAGCACGAGGTCGACAAGCGGCACGATGAGCCGCCCCACTGAGCGCAGTCGAACGCGAGCGGAGTTTAAAAGTTTCTAGCGGCCGCTTCCGAGCTACGGCAGCCGCGATGTCAACTAAGGGTCAAAAGCAGACGTGGCAGCATGACATTGGAATGTCCGGTTTAGCCCCGATAGCGGATATTGCCCGCGCCTTTGCGGATCCGTGTCCTAGCCGCCCTTGCGCGCCGCCGCGATCCTCTTGCGCATTTCGTCGAGGTCGGCCGCGCCTTCGATCACCGTATTGCCGACCACCAGGCCGGGCGTGCCGTCGATGTTGAGGGCCTCGGCGAGCGCGAAATTGCGCTGGATGACCTTGTCGACGTCCGGCGCGGCCATGTCGGTCTTGAGCTTGTCGAGGTCGATGCCGGAAGCCGCAGCGGTCTTCAGCACCGTGTCCTGGTCGATGTTGCCCTTGGCCGCGATCATCTGGCTGCGGAATGCCTCATATTTGCCCTGCTTGCGCGAGGCGATGGCCACGCGCGAGGCGAAGACCGAAACCGGGCCGAGGATCGGGAATTCCTTGTAGACGACGCGCAGCTTGCCGTCCTCCTTGATGAGCGCCTGGATCGTGGGCTCCATCTGCTTGCAATAAGGACAGCGGTAATCGAAAAACTCGACCAGGGTCACGTCGCCCTTGGGATTGCCGCCGACCGCGGAATCCGGGTCCGACAGCAGCTCGGCGCGCTTCTCCACGATCGCCTTGGCCTGGCGTTCGGCGGTGGCGGCATCCTCTTTATCCTTTGCCGCCTTGAGCGCGTCGAGCACCGCCTCGGGATGGGTTTGCAGATAATCGTGGATGAGCTTTTGCAGCTCCTGTTGCTGCGCCGGGCTGAAGGCGGATTGGGCGCGGGCATGCGATCCGGCGGCGATGACGGCGAGCGCCAAGGCCGGAAGCAGGATGCGCAGCAGCATGGTGCGAAAAATCCTCACGACTTCTCCCGCATGCGCTTGGCTTCGTCGCGGATGTCCTGGGCGCGCTGGCGGTCCGGCCCCGGCGGCAGGGTCTTCATCGCGCGGTCGGCCTGGCCCGAGGCGGTCCGGTAATTGCCGTTGGCCATGCCTTCCTCGGCCAGCGCCAGCGCCGCCATGCCGAGGTTGTTGCTGCGGCCGTAGGCGATGGCGAGGAAATGCCAGGCGTCCGGGTTGTCGTTCTCGAAATGCACGGCGTCGGCCAGCATGCTCAACGCCTTGGGCAGCAAGCTCGGGTTGTTGGTCTCAAGCTCGACCTGCGCCGCTTCGATGCGGAGAAGCGGCGTATCGGGCCTGAGCTGCACCGCTTTCTCGTATGGCGCCACCGCTTCGTCGACGTGGCCGTTTTCGAACAGCATTTGCCCCTTGAGCTCGTAGAAATACGGGTTGTCGGGGTAATCATGGATCAAGCCGTCGATGGCGGCTAGCGCGTCCTTCAATTGCGGGATGCGGTAATAGGCGATGGCGCGGGCGTAACGCGCCGGCACGGAATTGTCGTCGGCCTTGTATTGGCCCAGCGTGTCGCTGGGCGCGTTGAGAAAGGCGCCGAGCTTGGCCTTCATGATGTTGAAATTGGCCACCCATTGCGGCGGATCGGTTGCCTTCGACCACGGCGATTGGGCGACATGCTCGCGCACATACTCGATGCGCTGCGAGGTGAGGGGGTGGGTGCGGAGATAGGGATCCTGGCGCTGCGCCGAGAGAAACTCCTCCTGCTGCAGGATCTCGAAGAAATCGAGCAGCCCCTGGGCCGATTGATGGGTGGCGTCGAGAAATTTCAGGGCCGCCTGGTCGGCCGAAGCCTCCTGGGCCACCGAAAAGGACAGGTACGAGCGCAGGCCCACATCCTCGCCGGCCATCATGCCGGCGCCTCCGACGTTGCCGGGGGCGGCGCCGAGAGCCGCACCCAGCACCATGCCGATGATGGCTTTGATGGTGGCATCGTGCATCTCTTCCTGGAAGCGCACCAGATGGCCGCCGGCGATATGGCCGGTTTCGTGCGCCATGATGCCGATGATCTCGTTCGGCCGGTCGGCACGCAACAGCGTGCCGGTATTCATGAACAGGTTCTGGCCGCCGGCGACGAAGGAGTTGAGCGTCGGATCGCTGATGATATAGATGTGGACCGCGTTCGGATCGAGCCCGGCGGCGCGGAAGATCGGCGCGGCCCAGACGCGGATGTTGTTTTCGATCTCGGCGTCGCGGATGATGTCGGGAGAATCATCGGCCAAGGCGTGCTGGGCCAATAACAGATTGGCCGCCAGCGCCAGACAGAAAACCTTGAGGGCAATGCGCAAGCGCAATCGTTTCGGCTCCATTCCCCCGCGTAATCTCTGCCATGCCGTGGGGTGGCGTCAACCGGCGAATTCCCTTGGCGCGGCGCGGCTCGCATGGTCCTGAAAATTTCGCAACGTGGGCGCATCCCGCCCTTCATCGTCATGGACGTGCTGCGCGACGCCAACGAGCGCGCGGCCCAGGGCAAGGACGTGCTGCACCTCGAAGTCGGCCAGCCTTCGACCGGCGCGCCCCAGGGCGTGATCGAGGCGGCGCGCGCGGCGCTGGCGCGCGAGGTGCTGGGCTACACCGATACGCTGGGTCTGCCCGCCTTGCGCGCGGCGATCGCCGCGGATTACGCCCGACGCCACGGCGTGGCCGTCGATCCCGCGCGCATCGTCGTCACCACCGGTTCGTCGGCGGCTTTCGTTTACGCCTTCCTCGCCGCGTTCGAGCCGGGCGACCGGGTGGCGCTGGCGGCGCCCGCCTATCCCGCCTACCGCAATATCCTGACCGCGCTCGATCTGGTCCCGGTCGAGCTGCCGGCCGGCGAGGCGGAGCGCTATCAAGTGACGCTCGATCTGCTGCGCGCGCACGGGCAACGCGTCGACGGCCTGATCGTGGCGAGTCCGGCCAACCCGACCGGCACCATGATCGAAGCATCGGAGCTCGCGGCGATAACGCGCTATTGCCGCGACCGCGGCATCCGCCTGATCTCGGACGAGATCTATCACGGCATCGTCTACGGCGATGCGGCGGCGACCGCGCTGTCCTCCGATCCCCAGGCGGTGGTGGTCAACAGCTTCTCCAAATATTATTCCATGACCGGCTGGCGCGTCGGCTGGATGGTGGCGCCCGACGACATGCTGCGCGCGGTCGAATGCCTGGCGCAGAATCTGTCGGTGTCGCCGCCGTCGCTGTCGCAGCATGCCGCGATCGCGGCCTTCGATTGCCTGCCGGAACTCGACGCCCATGTCCGGCGCTACGCCGAAAACCGCGCCTTGCTGCTGCACGAGCTGCCCAAGGCCGGGCTCGAGCGCTTCGCGCCTTCGGACGGCGCGTTCTATCTCTACGCCGATGTCGCGCATCTGACCAACGACAGCGAAGGCTTCTGCCGCCGCCTGCTGCACGAGACCGGGGTCGCGCTGACGCCCGGCATCGATTTCGATCCGGCGCGCGGCCGGTCGACGCTGCGCCTGTGCTACGCCGGTTCCACCGACACGATCGCCGAGGCCGTGCGACGGCTCAAATCCTGGCGCCCTTGAGACGGCGGGCCGCTAGCGTCTCCACCAGCCCTTTTTCGGATTGGCGGCGGGCCCCGAAATCTCTTGCACCGGCGGCACGTTGTGTTGGATCGGCGCGCGCTCGGTCTCGACCCGCGGCGGCGCCGGCTCTTTCGCCGCCGACGGCTCGGGTCTTTGCTGATAAGCCGGCTCAGGCGGTGCGGGCGCGTAACCCTGGTGCGACGACGGTTGGTAGGCCCGCTCCGCCGCCGATCTCGGGAATGTCGGCTCCGCCGGCGGTCGCTGGAAGTTCGGCTCCGTCGACGGGGCCTCTCCCATGTGCTCGCCGCCCATTTCGCCGCCAGGGCCGCCGCCGCGGCGGCGCCGTCTGCCGCCGCGCCGACCGCGACGCCGACGCTTGCGCTCGCCTTCGCCTTGGGGCTGGCCGCCGATCTGCTGCGGATATTGCGGCTGTGGTTGCGGCTCGCCGTCATCGAGCGGCGGTTCCGCCGCCACGCTGCCATCGGGGATGTAGCCCGGTTCGCCCGGCAGCAAGGCGAAGCGCGGCCGCGGCGGTGGCGGCGGGATATGCGGCCGTTCCTCGCCAAAGGGAAGATTCTCGGCCTGCGGATGCGGCTCGCCATGCGGGCGCTCCTCGCCGTGACGGCCCCTGCCGCCGCGCCGGCCGCGCCGCCGGCGGCGCCTGCCGCCACCCTCGTGGCTTTCACTCCCATCAGGGCCGCGTTCGCCCTCGGGATGTCTCTCGGGACGCTGGCTGCCTTGCGCGTGCGCCGGCTCGGGCTCGCGGCCAGGTTCTTGCCCGGGTTCGGCCGACGGCGTCACCGCCGCCTCTTCGCCCTCGACAATGATCGCGTCCTCGTTTTCCTCGGGCATGGGGGGCGGCGCCGTCGGCAGCGCCGCGATCTCGGCCGGGGTCAGCGCACGCAGCCGTTCCAACCGAAAGGCCGGCGGGATGAGCGTTTCGTCGCTTTTGACGATGACACGGAAGCCGAAGCGCGCCTCGGCCTGCTGCAAGGTCGCGCGCTTCTGGTTGAGGATGTAAAGCGCGACCGCGTTCGGCACGGCGACGCTGATCTCGGCCGAGCGGCGGCGGACGCCTTCCTCCTCGATCGCGCGCAGCACATGCAGCGCCGTCGATTCGGTGGAGCGGATATGGCCGGTGCCCTCGCAATAGGGGCAGGGCTGGGTCGAGGCCTCGATCAGCGAGGGCCTTAGCCGCTGGCGCGACATCTCCAACAGCCCGAACGGGCTGATGCGGCCCAACTGGATGCGCGCGCGGTCGTGGCGCATCGCCTCCTTGAGCCGGCGCTCGACCGAATGTTGGTTGCGGTGATGCTCCATGTCGATGAAGTCGATGACGATAAGCCCGGCCAGATCCCGAAGCCGCAGCTGGCGCGCAATCTCGTCCGACGCTTCGAGATTGGTCTTGTACGCGGTTTCCTCGATGTTGCGTTCGCGCGTCGAGCGGCCCGAGTTGACGTCGATCGCAACCAACGCCTCGGTCGGGTTCAAGACGATATAACCGCCCGATTTGAGCTGCACCGTGGGCGAATGGATGGCGTCGAGCTGGCCTTCGACCTGGTAGCGGTGGAACAGCGGCACGGTCGGGTCGCGGTAGAGCTTCACCTTTTTGCTGTGGCTCGGCATCAGCATGTTCATGAAGGTCTTCGCGACCTGATAACCCGCTTCGCCGTCGATCAGCACCTCTTCGATGTCGGTCGCATAGAGATCGCGGATAGAGCGCTTGATGAGGCTGCCTTCCTCATAGACCAGCGCGGGCGCGGTCGATTTGAGCGTGAGTTCCCGGATCTCGTCCCACAACCGGCGCAGATACTCGAAATCGCGCTTGATCTCGGGCTTGGAGCGCTCGCTGCCGGCGGTGCGGACGATGACGCCCATGCCTTCGGGAAGCTCGAGATCGCTCATCAGGTCCTTGAGGCGCCGCCGGTCGGCCGCGCTGGTGATTTTGCGCGAGACGCCGCCGCCGCGCGGCGTATTCGGCATCAGCACGACATAACGCCCGGCGAGCGAGATATAGGTCGTCAACGCCGCGCCCTTGTTGCCGCGTTCCTCCTTGGTGACCTGCACCAGCATGATCTGCCGGCGCTTGATCACCTCTTGGATTTTATAGTGCCGTTGCGGCCGCTGCACCGGGCGGCGTGTCTCCTCCATCTCGTCGCCGCCCACCGTCTCGACGGGGGTCGGCGGCTGGGACGGCTGCGTGCCGTCGGCGGCGCCGTTGTTCCAGGTACCTTCGCTGGTCGCGGGAACGATCTCGCCGGACGCGGCGGGATGAACGTCGCCCTCGGCCGGCGCCGCGGCGTCGGACTGGATGTCGGCATGTTCGGTTTCGTGCCCGGCTTCCGACGCGGGCCCGGCAGAAGAATCCACGGATG
>DATNMV010000161.1:0-5106 GCA_035602175.1 Allostellaceae bacterium | reverse complement strand
CCGGCCTCGGCCGCCGAATAGAAAAATGTCGCGCATCACGGTCGCGGAGTTCGATGCGATCCTGCGCCAGGGCGCGCCCTTCGCCGCCGCCTTGGGGGTCGAGACGGTGGAGTTGTCGCGCGAGCGCGCGGTGTTCCGCCTGCCTTATCGCGCCGATTTCCTGCGCCCCGGCGGCACCATCAGCGGACCGATGATGATGGGGCTGGCCGATCTCGCCATGTACGGCGCGGTGCTGGCGGCGGTCGGGCCGCAAGAGCTCGCCGTCACCACCAATCTCAACATCAATTTCCTGCGCAAGCCGCCACCGGCGCCGCTGATCGCCGAGGCGCGGCTCCTAAAGCTGGGCAAGCGCCTGGCGGTGGGCGAGGTCGAGCTCTATTCCGAAGGCGATACCGAGATGGTCGCCCATGTCACGGCCACCTATTCGCTGCCGCCCAAGCCCGACGAGGATAGCGGCCCCTTATAGGGTATCTGGATACCACAACGCATTCGCTTGACCTGCCGGGGCTGCGCCATTAGGGTGCGCGACTTCGTCGGAAGCCCGCCCGGAATCCCATAGAAATCTCATGCAAACCGTTTCGCTCAAGCCCAAAGACCTGAACAAGAAGTGGCTGCTGATCGACGCCAACGGGTTGGTGCTCGGCCGGCTCGCCAGCATCATCGCCACGCGGCTCAAGGGCAAGCACAAGCCGAGCTACACCCCGCACATGGATTGCGGCGACAACGTCATCGTCGTCAACGCCGAGAAGGTGGCGCTCACCGGCAACAAGGCGAAGCAAAGCCTCAACCGGCACTACACCGGCTATCCCGGCGGCTTGAAGGAGATTACCAAGGGCACGATCCTGGCCAGCGCGCATCCCGAACGCGTCCTCGAAAAGGCGGTCGAGCGCATGATGCCGCGCGGACCGCTCGGCCGGAAGATGATGGGTCATCTCTTCGCCTATAAGGGCCCGGGCCACCCGCACGAGGCGCAACAGCCGCAGCCGCTCGACGTCGGCGCGATGAACCGGAAGAACAAGAGGTAGTCATGGCCGAACCGAACCAGCCCTCAACACCCGCCGATCAGCGGGGCCTGGGCGGATTGCGCGAGGCGATGGCCGCGACTCAGGTGGTGCGCGTCAAGCCGGCCGCATCCGCGCCCGCCGGCGCGCCGGCACCGGGTGAAGAGGTCAAGCCGAAACTCGACGCGCAAGGCCGGGCTTACGCCACCGGCAAGCGCAAGAACGCGGTGGCGCGGGTCTGGATCAAGCCGGGCAACGGCGCGATCAACGTCAACGGCAAGGACAGCCCGGTCTATTTCGCGCGGCCGGTGCTGCGCATGCTGCTGAACCAGCCCTTCGTCATCACCCAGCGGGTGGGACAATTCGACGTCATCTGCACCGTCGTCGGCGGCGGCCTGTCGGGCCAGGCCGGCGCGGTGCGCCACGGCATCAGCAAGGCGTTGACATATTATGAGCCGGGACTGCGCCCGGCGCTCAAGGCCGGCGGTTTTCTCACCCGCGATAGCCGCGTGGTCGAGCGCAAGAAATACGGCCGCGCCAAGGCGCGACGCAGCTTCCAATTCTCGAAACGGTAACCGCGGCACCCGATTCTCTTGCAAAAGGGGGCATCCGTCGGGTGCCCCCTTTTGTTTTTGGCTTCTGTTATTATCTTGAAGAGGTCTCGAGATGGCCACGATGGCGCCCAAGGTTTTCATCGACGGCGAGGCCGGCACCACCGGCCTCCACATCCACCGGCGGCTCAAGCCGCGCCGGGACCTCGAACTCGTCTCCATCGATCCCGCCCGGCGCAAGGATGCGGGCCTGCGCCGCGATCTGCTGAACGGCGCCGATCTGGTGATCCTGTGCCTGCCCGACGATGCCGCGCGCGATGCGGTGCGGCTCATCGAGCGCAACGATGTCCGCGTCATCGACGCCTCGACCGCCCATCGGACCGAGCGCGGCTGGACCTACGGCTTTCCCGAGATGTCCAAGGAGCAGCGCGCCGCCGTCGCGAATTCCCGGCGCGTCGCCAATCCCGGCTGCTATCCGACCGGATTCATCGGCCTGGTGCGGCCGCTGGTGGAGGCGGGGCTCGTGCCGAAGACCTGGCCGGTTTCGGTCAACGCCGTCTCCGGCTATAGCGGCGGCGGCAGAAGCATGATCGCGGAATTCGAGAACAAAGATGCTTCCAACTACACCACGGCGCCTTATCGCATTTACGCGCTCGACCTCGCGCACAAGCACGTGCCCGAGATGCAAATGCATGCCGGGCTTGCGCATCCGCCCGTCTTCGCGCCCGCCGTCGGCCGCTATGCGCAGGGCATGATCGTCGAGGTGCCGCTGCAGCTCGACGCGCTGCCTTCTGCGCCGAATCTCAAGGACCTGCACGCGACGCTGGCGCGCTTCTATGCGGGCGAGCGCTTCGTCGAAGTGGCGTCGCTTGAAGAGGCGGCTTCGCTCAAGACGCTCGAGCCGGAAGGGCTCAACGGCACCAACCGCATGAAGCTCTACGTCTTCGGCTCGGGCGCGGCGCGGCAAGCGCGGCTGGTGGCCCTGCTCGACAATCTCGGCAAGGGCGCATCGGGCGCCGCGGTGCAGAACCTCAACCTCATGCTGGGCCTGCCCGAAACCGCGGGCCTGGCGCAAGAGCCGCTCCTTCCGTAAGAGAGGAAACGCCATGACCGCGCACGCTCTGCTGGTCTCGCCGCTTTATGTCGGATTTTTCGCGCTGATGCTGGTCGTGCTCGGCATCGGCGTCATCCGCCTGCGCGGCAAGCGGCGCGTCCAGTTCGGCGACGGCGGCCATCTCGACCTGCAGCGCGCCATGCGGATTCACGGCAATTTCGCCGAATACGTTCCGTTCGCCCTGCTCGTCATCGTGCTGATCGAGGCGGCCGGATACAGCCGCTATTGGATCCATCTCCTCGGCCTCGCGCTCGTCGCCGCGCGGTTGCTGCACGCCTGGGGCCTGACGCGCGACAAGCAGCCCTCGTCGGGCCGCGTCATCGGCATGACGCTCACCTTCACGGTGCTGGCGGTCGGCAGCGTGCTGCTAATCGTGGATTTCGCGCGCAACGCGGCGCTGATGTAACGCCGCTTCAGTCGCCCGAGCGCACCATCACATAGGTACCGGGCGCGTCGGCCAGCGGTTTCAACTTGCCGTCGCCCGGCTTGCGCGCCTCCACTTCGTCGCCTGCGTATTGCGACACCCATTCGTTCCAATGCGGCCACCACGAGCCGTCATAGGACGCGGCGGCCTTGAGCCAATCCTCGGGGTTGGGCGGCAGATTGTTGTTGCGCCAATGGCCGTATTTGGATTTGCCCGGCGGATTGATGACGCCGGCGATGTGCCCGGAGGCGGCGAGTACGAATTTGACCGGGCCGGAATAGAGCTGGGTCGCGGCATAGGTCGATTTCCACGGCGCGATGTGGTCTTCCTTGGTCGACAGGATGAAACACGGCGTCTTGATCTTGCGCAGATCGATCGGCACGCCGGCGAGCGAAATCCCGCCCGGCTGCGCCAGCTTGTTCTCCTGATACATGGTGCGCAGATAGAAGCTGTGCATCGCCGCCGGCATGCGCGTCGAATCGCTGTTCCAGTAAAGCAGGTCGAAGGGGAAGGGCTCCTTGCCGAGCAGATAATTGTTCACGACGAAGGACCAGATCAGATCGTTGGCGCGCAGCATGTTGAAGGTGGTCGCCATGTCGGCGCCTTCGAGATATCCCGTCTTCTTCATCCGCTCTTCGAGCGAGACCAGCTGTTCCTCGTCGATGAACACGGACAATTCGCCCGCTTCCCTGAAATCCACCAGCGAGGCGAAGAAGGTCGCGCTCCGGGCGCGCGTATCGCCTTTCGCCGCCATATAGGCGAGCGTCGCCGCCAGCAGCGTGCCGCCGAGGCAGTATCCCACCACATTGACCTCTTTCTCGCCGGTGGCACTCTCGATGGCGTCGAGCGCGGCCAGCGGCCCTTCGAGCAGGTAATCGTCGAAGGTCTTGGCCGCGAGCTTGCTGTCGGGATTGACCCAGGAGATGACGAAGACGGTGTGGCCCTGCTCGGAAGCATATTTGACGAAGGAATTGGCGGGGCGCAGATCGAGAATGTAGAACTTGTTGATCCAGGGTGGCATGATCAGCAGCGGGGCGCGTTTGACCCGGGCGGTTGCGGGCTCGTACTGGATCAATTCGATCAGATCGTTGCGGAACACAACCTTGCCCGGCGTCACTGCCAAATTCTTGCCGACCTTGAAGGATTTCGTGTCGGTCATCTTGATCATGAGGCGGCCGTGGCCGCGCTCGAGATCGCCGAGCATGTTCTGCAGGCCCTTGACCAGATTTTCGCCGCCGCTCTCGATGGTGGTGCGCAACACCTCGGGGTTGGTGGCGACGAAATTGGTCGGCGCCATGGCATCGACGAATTGCCGCGTGTAGAAATCGACCTTGCGCGCGGCTTTCTCGTCGAGCCCGTCGGTCGTGTGGACGGTCGATTGCAGCCAGCGTGCGGTCAGCAGGTAGCTCTGCTTGATGAAGTCGAACAGCGTGCTTTCCTGCCACGCCGGATCCTTGAATCGGTGATCGCCGGGGGCGGGCTCGGCCAGCGGCGCGGGATTGCCGCCGATGAAGCGGTCGGCCGTGCTCTGCCACAACCGCATGTAGTCCTGCCACAGCGACAGCTGCGCCTCGACCATGCGCGCGGGGTTGCTCATCAGCCGCTGCGTCATCTCGAGAAAGGCGGTGCCGACATTGAGGGGATCGGCCACGCCCGTTCCCGCTCCGTCGGCCTGGCGGGCGAGGAATTCCGACACCAGGTGCCGGCTCTTCTCGGCGATCTCGGCCATGGATTTGGCCCAAACGGCGGGATCGGGAAGCTTCAACTCGGGCGGGGCGGGGTCGGCCATGGTCGTCGGGTACTGTTCTCTTGCACGAGGTTTGCGGAAAGCGTTGCGCGCCGGGCGGTTGGCGCTTTAATACAGCAGCGGGAAGCCGCGCACAGTACTCTCATGAGCGCGTGCGACACATCGTAATGTGGTATGTTTAAAATATGGTACCAGGCAGAGGCATGCACGTTAAGGTTTCGGGAAGAACGGCGGCGGGCTTGATCGCGCTCGCTCTGCCGCTGTGGCTC
>DATNMV010000160.1:0-5179 GCA_035602175.1 Allostellaceae bacterium | reverse complement strand
CCACACCATTGCCGATCCGGAATGGTCGAATCTCGCCATCTCCGGACTGATGGTGGAGATGCTGCGGCGCGTGGTGGCGTTGAGCCAGGGGGTTTCGGGCGAGACCGACAAGCCGCTGCCGCCGGTCGAGGTGCTGGACGGATTCGGCCGCTTGCAGGCCGCGCCCGCTACCGCCGAGATCGTGCCGTCCGGCGAATTCGCCAAGACCCTCGCCTCCGCGCGCCACCCGCCGGGTTTCTACGGCGACGCGAATTCCCGCCGCGCGCTCAATCTTGCGCCCGCGGTCGGTCATTTCGCGCCGCTGCCCGATCTTCCGGGCGCAAACCGCGAGAATTACGCGCGCGGCGAAGCCGAGCTGGATTTCCGACCGCCGCTGCTGGCGCTGGCCTTCGCCCTGCTGCTGGCCGATCTGGTTATCGGCTTCGCGCTGCGCGGCTTGTTGCCCCGTTGGGGCTGGTGGAAGCGCGGCGCGGCGCTGTTGCTGCCGCTGCTGATCCTGACTGGCCAGCCGGCGCGCGCGGCGGGGCCAGACGATTTCGCCGTCATGGCGGCGAGCGAATTCCACCTCGCCTATGTGCTGACCGGCCTGACCGATGTCGACGCGGAATCGCGCCAGGGCATGGCCGGGCTTTCGCTGATCCTCAACCAGCGCACCGCGGTCGACGCGGCCGAGCCGATGGGCGTCGATGTCGAGAAGGACGAGCTGATCTTCTTCCCGCTGCTCTATTGGCCGGTCGTCGAAGGCCAGGCTGTTCCGTCGGCCAGCGCCGCTTCCCGGCTGCAACGCTATCTCGCCACCGGCGGCACGATCCTGTTCGATACCCGCGACGCGGCGGCGGGCACGCCCATCTCCGCCTCCCAGGCGCAGGACCGGCTGAAGCGCCTGACCGCCGGGATGGAGGTGCCGCCGCTGATCCCGGTGCCGCCGGATCACGTGCTCACCAAGTCGTTCTATCTCATGGAGGAGTTCCCTGGCCGCTGGAACGGCGGCCGGGTGTGGATCGAGCCGACCCAGGGCGAGATCAATGACGGCGTCGCCAGCGTCATCGTCGGCGGCAATGATTGGGCCGGGGCCTGGGCGGTGGACGCCAAGAACCGCCCGGTCTATGCGGTGGTGCCGGGCGGCGAGGCGCAGCGCGAAATGGCCTATCGCTTCGGCGTCAATCTGGTGATGTACGCGCTCACCGGAAATTACAAGACCGACCAGGTGCACGTGCCGGCGATCCTGGAAAGGCTCGGGCAATGAGCGGCTGGAGCCTGGCTTTTTCCCCGTTGCTGCCGTGGTGGGCGATAGCCGGCTTTGCGCTGGCCGCGGCGGCGCTGCTCGCCTTCGGCGCCTGGCGGCGGGCGCGCGGCACGGCCTGGCGGCTTCTGGCCTGCGCCGCGCTCGCCACCATCGCGGCCGATCCCTCGCTGGTCGAGCAGAAGCGCGAAACGCAGCGCGACATTGCCGCGGTGGTGGTGGACGAATCGCCGAGCATGCGCATCGGCGAGCGCCAGCGCATGGCCGAGGACGCGCTCAAGGCCGTGACCGACCGGCTCGCGCGCTTCTCCGATCTCGATTTGCGCGTGATCCATGCGGGAGCGCCGAGCGGCGACGCCTTGGCGGTGGACGAGGGCACGCGGCTCTACACCGCGCTCGCCCGCGGACTCGCCGACGTGCCGCGCCAGCGCATCGCCGGCGCCGTGATGATCACCGACGGTGAGATCCACGACATGCCGCCTCCCGAGCGGCTCGATTTCGACGCGCCGCTCCACGTTTTGCTGACCGGCAAGCCGGGCGAGGCCGACCGCCGCCTCGCCATCGAGGACGCG
This sequence comes from Allostellaceae bacterium, assembly GCA_035602175.1. GTDB lineage: Bacteria > Pseudomonadota > Alphaproteobacteria > ATCC43930 > CGMCC-115725 > REEB95. The sequence goes on along the minus strand of DATNMV010000160.1, from coordinate 3,364 downwards.
CCCAAATTCGGCCTGGTCGGCAAGGAGGTGCAACTCAAACTGCGGGTCGAGGACCTGCCCGCTGCAGGCCGGGACGGCGGCGAGGCGCAGCTCACCATCCGCAAGGATGGCGGCCCGCCGGTGATCCGCAGCGTCACCGTCGGCGAAGACGTGTCGATTCCCGTCGCCATCGACCATGGCGGGCCGAACGTGGTCGAGCTGTCGGTCGAACCGGGCCCCCACGAATTGACGCTCGACAACAACCGCGCCGCCTTCGTCATTAACGGCGTGCGCGACCGCCTCAAGGTGCTGCTGGTGTCGGGCGAGCCGCATGCAGGCGAGCGCACCTGGCGCAACATCCTTAAATCCGATCCCTCGGTCGATCTCATCCATTTCACCATCCTGCGGCCGCCGGAGAAGCAGGACGGCACGCCGATCCGCGAGTTGTCGCTGATCGCCTTCCCGATCCGCGACCTGTTCGACCTCAAGATCGACGAATTCGACCTCATCATTTTCGACCGCTACCGCCAGCGCAACGTGCTGCCCCAGGCCTATCTCGAGAACATCGCCAACTACGTGCGCAACGGCGGCGCGCTGCTGGAGGATTCGGGACCGGCCTTTGGAACGCCCTTGAGCCTCTACCGCACGCCGCTCGGCGCGGTATTGCCGGCCGAGCCCACCGGCAACGTGTTCGAGCAGGGCTTCGTGCCGAACGTCAACGCGCTGGGCCGCCGCCATCCCGTGACCGAGGACCTGCCCGGATTGCCCGACGACCCCAATGCGCCGCCCAAATGGGGACGCTGGTTCCGCGACGTCGACGCCATGCCGCATCGCGGCGCCACCATCATGACCGGCTATGGCGGACACCCGCTCTTGGTGCTCGACCGCGTCGACAAGGGACGCGTCGCCCAGCTGCTGTCCGACGAAATGTGGTTGTGGACGCGCGGCTACGAGGGCGGCGGCCCGCAGGCCGAGCTGCTGCGCCGCATCGTCTACTGGCTGATGAAGGAGCCCGATCTCGAGGAAAACGACCTGCGCGCCGCGATCGCGGGCAACCGCCTCGACATCACGCGCCAATCGCTCGCGGCCGACGACAGCCCGGTCGAGGTCACCGGCCCCGACGGCAAGAGCCAGACTGTTCAATTGACGCCGCAAGGCGGCGGGCGCAGCGGCGCCAGCCTGCCGGTCGATCAGAGCGGGCTCTATCGCGTCTCGGACGGCAACCGCACCGCGCTGGCCGCGGCCGGGTCTCTCAATCCGATCGAGATGTCCGACGTGCGCGCCACCGACGAGAAGGTGAAGGACGATGTCGCGGCCACCGGCGGCGGCGTGTTCTGGCTCGGCGAAAACGGCGTGCCCGAGTTCCGCCGGGTCGATCCCGGACGGTCGGCCGTCGGCGCGGGCTGGCTCGGGCTTCGCGCCAATGGCGATTACGTGGTGACCGGCGTGGCCGAAACGCCGCTCCTGCCCGGCGCGCTGGCGCTGCTGCTCGCGCTCGGATTGCTCATCCTGGCTTGGCGGCGCGAGGGCCGATAGACGGCCTGGCGCCGGGATGATAATTTCCCGCGCCGTTTTATCATGACCGACATCCCCGCCCCGCCCGCGCCCGAGAGCGAAACCGCCGACCAGCTCTTCCAGACGCTGGTGCTTCTGCACGACCAAGGCAAAGTGTCGCTGCGGCTCGATTTCAACCGGCTCAACCACATGGACAGCCCGGTCGGGGTCGAGGCCGACAGCAACATCTGGGTCTATGGCGGGCTGGTCTTGACCGGCCTCGCCTTCTGGTTCGGCGGCATCTATTGGGCGGCGGGCGTGGCCGTGGCCGGAATCACGGCCTATTACACCGTCGGCCGTTCTTATGTGCGCCGCCGGCTTGCGCTTCGCATCGAGGAGCGCGCGTTCAAGGATCTCGCCCTGTGGCAGAAGCTGTGGCGTTGGGGCGGCGTCGCCCTGGTGCCGGCAACGGGCGGCGAGGCCTGTGCGGCGCCCAAGGGCAATTGGATCGCGCTGGTGCGGAGTCTGCGCGACTCAAGCGGGCCCTAGTAGAACGCCATCGTCTCCGCGCCCTTATGGGTGTCGAAGCGGTGGACGAGTTTCATGTCGTCGAGGTCGATCACCGAGACCGAGCCCTGGTTGTGGTTGGCGATGAAGGCGTTGCTGCCCTGATCGGGGAAAGCGATGCCCATCGGTCCCTTCTCGACCGCGAACAGCCGCTGGCGGCGCAAATCACCGGTGTCGAGCACCGCGGCCATGCCCGAGACGTTGTAAGTCACCACCACGTGCCGGTTGTCGGGCGTGACCCGCAGTCGCGTCAATTGCGGCGGAAACTCGCCCAATCCCTCGACCAGGATGCTGCCGGCGACCGTGTCGGTCTTGGGATCGATCACGCTCACCTCGGGCCGCGCGCTCGAAGCCTGATAGACGCGGTTGCCGTCGGGCGCGACCGCGATGCCCTGGCATTCGTAAATGAAATTGGGAATCTGCTTCACCAACTTGCGGCTGGCGACGTCGATCACGCTGATCCAGTTGAGCTGGCGGTGCGGCGCATAGATCTTGCCGCCATCGGGCGTCACCGCCAGCCAATGGGTGCGGTGGCTGCCCACCTGCACCTCGCCAACCACGATCCCGCGCACCGGATCGACCACGACCAAGGCGTTGCTCAGTTCGGCGGTCGACCACAGCATTCCGGCGCGGTCGAACATCATGCCGTGCGGCGCCAGAAAGGGCGCGATCTCGATGAAGCCGTCGAGCTTGCGTTGCGCCAGATCGATCACTGCGATCTGCGTGCCGGGCCGGGTGTTGGTGCCGACGATGCCGTTGCCGTAGATCGAGACATAGGCCTTGCGCCGGTCGGGCGACAGCGCCACTTCGTGCGGATGGTCGGGGAGCTTGATCTCGTCGACCAGGGCAAGGGTCTTGGGATCGTAAAACGCGACGAAGGAATCGACCTTGCAGACCAGCACCGCGCCCGCGGTTCCGGCCGAAGCATTGCCGTCGGCGCCGTGCTCCGCCGGTTCCGCCGGAGGCAGCCCTGCGCCGGCACGCTGTGCGATGCCGCCCTCGTCCATGGCGCCGGAGCATAGCCTTTCAGGGGGGTGGGCGGGAGGCGTCTTTTCGGCTAATTTCCCGGCCCCGGAGGAGGATTTCTATCCCCATGTGGCGCCGCATATTTCCACCCATCCATCCGGATGGCTGGCGTTTTATCGCCGCCTTCGCGGCGGCGACGCTGCTGCTGTGGTGGCTCGCCCGGCCGTTGGGCTGGATCGGCCTGGCGTTGACCATCTGGTGCGCCGCGTTCTTTCGCGATCCGTGGCGGGTCAGCCCGCAACGCGCCGGGCTGGTGCTGGCGCCGGCCGACGGCACGGTCGTGACCATCGACGAATCG
>DATNMV010000159.1:0-3646 GCA_035602175.1 Allostellaceae bacterium | reverse complement strand
ATCCCGAAGGCCGGCAGCTCAAGGCCGCCAAACAGCTGGGCGCGCCGGTGGTCGAGTTGCACACCGGAGCCTATTGCGACGCCACCGGCGCCGCGCGCGAGCGCGAGTTGCAGCGCCTCACCGCGGCGGCGGCGATGGCGGAAAGTATCGGCCTCGAATGCCACGCCGGCCACGGCCTGGGTTTCGACACGGTCGGGCCGATCGCGGCGATCCGCACCATCGTCGAGCTCAACATCGGCCATTTCCTGGTCGGCGAGGCGATCTTCAGCGGCCTCGACAGCGCGGTGAAACGCATGCGCGCCGCGATGGACAAGGCCAGGAGCGAGACCAGCGGGGAGAAAAGCGCCTGATGATCCTCGGCGTCGGCAGCGACCTGATCGACATCCGCCGCATCGAGCGTGCCATCGATCGTTACGGCGAACGCTTCATCAACCGCATCTTCACGCCCACCGAGATCCAGCGCTCCGAACGCCGCGCCGACCGCGTCGCCAGCTACGCCAAGCGCTTCGCCGCCAAGGAGGCTTGCGCCAAGGCGCTCGGCACCGGATTCCGCAACGGCGTCTATTGGCGCGACCTGGGGGTGGTCAACATGCCTTCGGGCCGGCCGACGCTGGTGCTGACCGGCGGCGCCGGCAAGCGCCTCCAGGAAATGATCCCGGCCGGCATGAACGCGCGCATCGACCTGACCCTGACCGACGAGCCGCCGCTGGCCCAGGCCCTGGTCGTCATCACCGCCGAAACATTGGTTTCATGACCGTTCCGCACTTGACTTCCCGTCACCGGCTTGGCTTGATCGTCGCCGCGGCAATTCCGGACTTTCCCGAATTCTCCCATCCTCGGCGCGGCGGCGGATTTTTTTCATGAGCAGATCATCGGGCCGGTCGTCGTCCGGCTTCACCGAGACGCTGAAGACGGTGGTTTATGCCGTCCTTATCGCGCTTTTTATCCGCACTTTCTTCTACGAGCCGTTCAGCATCCCTTCGGCCTCGATGGTGCCGACATTGCTGGTGGGCGATTACCTGTTCGTCTCGAAGTTCTCCTACGGCTACAGCCGCTATTCGCTGCCCTTCGGCCTGCCGATCATCCCCGGCCGCGTCTTCCTCACCGAGCCGCAGCGCGGCGACGTGGTGGTGTTCAAGCTGCCGCGCGATCCCTCGATCGACTTCATCAAGCGCATCGTCGGATTGCCCGGCGACACCGTCCAGGAGAAGGACGGCGTCCTCTACATCAACGACCAGCCGGTGCAGCGCGAGAAGATCGGCGACTACGTCTACGAGGAAAACGGCCGCGCGACGACATACACCCTCTATACCGAGACCCTGCCCAACGGCGTTCACCATCCGATCCTCGAATTGGGCGACAATCTGCCGTTCGACAACACCGGCGTGTTCACCGTGCCACCCGGCCACTACTTCATGATGGGCGACAACCGCGACAATTCCTCCGACAGCCGCGACCCCAACAGCGGCGTGGGTTACGTGCCGGTCGAGAACCTGGTCGGCCGCGCGCAGTTCATCTTCTACTCCACCGACGGCTATTCGCTGTGGTGGGAAGTCTGGAACTGGCCGTTCACCATCCGTTACGACCGGCTGTTCTCGGCGGTCCGCTAGGCGCGGGACGTCGCTTATGGCGGACAGGGGCGATCCCCCGGGCGATCTCGCCAAGGCTCTCGGCCACCGCTTCGCCAAGCCCGAACTGCTGGCCGATGCGCTCACCCATCCGAGCGCGACCAAGCGGCGCGGCCCGGGCCCGCACGGCTACGAGCGGCTCGAATTCCTCGGCGACCGGGTGCTGGGCGTGATCGTCGCCGAATTGCTGTGGCGCCGCTTTCCCGAAGCCGACGAGGGCGAATTGACCCGCCGCCACGTCTCCTTGGTGCGCCGCGAAACCCTGACCGAGGTGGCAACATCGCTCGGCCTCGGCGCGCATCTGAACGCCGCCGGCGACGACGCGATGCGCGCCAATCCCGGCGTGCTGGCCGATCTGTGCGAGGCGGTGATCGCCGCGCTTTATATCGACGGCGGGCTCGAAGCCGCGCGGCGTTTCGTCGAACGCAACTGGGGCGGGCGGCTGCTGGCCGCGGCGGCGCAACCGCCATCCGATCCCAAGACCGCGTTGCAGGAATGGGCGCAGGCGCGCGGGCTCAAGCTGCCGGTCTATCGCACGGTCGATACCCAAGGCCCGTCGCATAAGCGCCGCTTCACCGTGAGCGTGAGCGTGCAGGGCCTGCCCGAAGCGACGGCCTCGGGCAACTCGAAACGCGCGGCCGAGGTGGCGGCGGCGGCGTCCGCGCTGGCGCGGATCGAAGCCAGCGGCACATGACGCGCTGCGGCTATATCGCGCTCTTGGGCGCGCCCAATGCCGGCAAGTCGACGCTGTTGAACCGCCTGGTGGGATCGAAGCTGGCCATCGTCTCGCCCAAGGTGCAAACGACGCGCGCGCGCCTGCTCGGCATCGTCGCGCGCGGCGAGGCGCAGCTCGTCTTCATCGATACGCCCGGCATTTTCGCGCCCAAGCGGCGGCTCGAACGCGCCATGGTGAATGCTGCCTGGCAAGGCGCGAAGGAGGCCGATATCGACGTGGTGCTGGTGGATGCATCGCTCGGCCTCGATGCCGATACGCGTCGCATCCTCGACGGGCTCCAGGCGGCCGGCAAGCGCGCGGTGCTGGCGCTGAACCAGATCGACAATGTGAAACGCGAAACCCTGTTGCCGCTGTCCGCCGCGATGTCCCAGGCCTATGAATTCGAGCGCGTGTTCATGATCTCGGGCTTGAGCGGCGACGGGGTCGAGGATTTTCTCGACTATCTCGCAGGCGCGGTGCCGGAAGGCCCGTGGCTTTTCCCCGCCGACGAGATGACCGACGCGCCCTTGCGCCTGCTGGCGTCGGAAATCACCCGCGAGCAGATCTTCCTCCAGCTCCATCAGGAGCTGCCTTACGCCTCCACCGTCGAGACCGAGGCCTGGGAGGAATTCGCCGACGGCAGCGTCAAGATCTCGCAGCTCATCCACGTCGCGCGCGACAGCCAGAAGCCGATCGTGCTCGGCAAGGGCGGCAGCCGCATCAAGAGCATCGGCGCGGCCGCGCGCGCCGAGCTCGAAAAGCTGCTCGGCCGCCGCGTCCATATCTTCCTCCAGGTCAAGGTGACCGAGGATTGGACCGAGGACAAGGAGCGCTATGAAGCCATGCGGCTCGATTACGAGGGTCCCTGATGCGCTGGAGCGACGAGGGCATCGTGTTGTCGACGCGCCGCCACGGCGAGCGCGGGCTGATCGTCCATCTGCTGACGCGCGAACGCGGCCGCCATGCCGGGCTGGTGCGCGGCGGGCAGGGGCCGCGCACGCGCATGCGCTTTCAGACCGGCAACCGCCTGGCGGTGTCGTGGTCGGCGCGGCTGTCCGAGCATCTGGGTTATCTCGCGGGCGAATTGCTGCGCGGCCACGCGGCGCGTTTCATCGACGACCGCGCGCGGCTCGCTTGCCTCGCCGCCGCCGCATCCGTGGCCGAGGTCACGCTGCCCGAGCGCGAACCCCATCCGCGGGCATATGCCGGCTTGAACGCGCTGCTCGAAGCGCTCGACGCGGACGACAACTACGCCGCGCTTTATGTGCGCTGGGAGCTCGATCTGCTGGCCGAGCTCGGCTAC
>DATNMV010000158.1:0-4675 GCA_035602175.1 Allostellaceae bacterium | reverse complement strand
GTGATCAGCGCGTGATCGAGCGCGTGCCGGCAACCCTGGCGGCACGCGCCGTCGTGGTGCCCCAGCAGCGGCACGACGCTCTTGACCAGCGCGCGGGCCTTGTCGGCATTGGCGAACAGCACCTGCAAGATCATCTCGACGCTCACCGCGTCGTGGCCCGGGTGCCAGCAATCGTAATCGGTGACCATCGCCACGGTCGCGTAGCAGATCTCGGCCTCGCGGGCGAGCTTGGCCTCGGGCATGTTGGTCATGCCGATGACGTCGCAATTCCAGTGGCGGTAGAGATTGCTCTCGGCCAGGGTCGAGAATTGCGGGCCTTCCATCACCAGATAGGTGCCGCGGCGCTCGACGGCGATGGCCGCCCCCTCGCCCGCCTTGGCGAGGTGGTGGGAAAGCCGCCCGCACACCGGATGCGCCATCGACACATGGGCGACGCAACCGGTGCCGAAGAAGCTCTTGGCGCGGGCGAAGCTGCGGTCGATGAACTGGTCGACCAGCACGAAGGTGCCGGGCGTCAACTCCGGACGGAACGAGCCCACGGCGGACAGCGAGACGATGTCGGTGACGCCGGCGCGCTTCAAGGCGTCGATATTGGCGCGGAAATTGATCTCGCTCGGCGGGATGACGTGGCCGCGGCCGTGGCGCGGCAGGAACACGATTTGCGTTCCGCCGAGCTTGCCGAAGCACAGCTCGTCCGAGGCGCGCCCGAAGGGCGATTCGACGCGCTTCCAGGCGACCTCCGTCAACCCCTCGATCTGATAGAGGCCGCTGCCGCCGATGATGCCGATGATGCGCGAAACCACGCCGTTCTTCCCCCGCTGCGGGCGCCAGTCAACCAGCGCAACCCGCAACCGGCAACAGGAATCGGCGAGACGGCGGCAAGGCTAGTCGCCGTGGTTGTCCTTGTCGTGGAGATCAGACCAGACGCGGCGCTTGGCGCCGTATAGCACGCCGGTCATCACCAGCAGGAAGATTATCACCTTGGCGCCGGTGCGCTTGCGCTCTTCCATGGTCGGCTCCGAAGCCCAGGTGAGGAAGGTCGCCACGTCGCGGGCCTCCTGGTCGATCGTCGCCGGCGTGCCGTCGGCGAAGGTGACGCGGTTGTCGGTCAAGGGCGGCGGCATGGCGATCTGGTGGCCGGGGAAATACACGTCGTAATTCATGCCCTGGGCCATGGAAAAGCCCGCAGGCGGGTCGCGGAACCCGGTGAGGATGTCATGGACGTAATCGGGACCGCCGTCGCGCGCCTTGATGATGACCGAGAGATCGGGCGGCAGCGCGCCGCCATTGGCCGCGCGCGCCGCCTTTTCGTTGGCGAAGGGCGCGACGAAACGATCCGCCGGCCGGCCCGGGCGCTGAAACATCTCGCCCTGGTCGTTGGGCCCGTCGGTCACCTGCTTGGTCGCCGCGATCGCCTTGACCTCGTCCTCGCTATAGCCGAGTGCGGCGGGGCCTTCGAGGTCGCGATACGACATCAGGTTCATCGAATGGCAGGCCGAGCAGACCTCGTTATAGACCTGGAATCCGCGCTGCAACGAAGCGCGATCGAAGGTGCCGAACGGCCCGGTGAAGGACCAATCGATCTTGGGCAGGGGCGGATTGTCCGCCTCCTGGGCCCAGGCGCCCGAGGAAGCGGCCAACAACGCAGATCCGACCAGCGCCGGCATCAGCAAACGCCGCGTCATGGCTTCTCCCGCGCGGCGGCGGCGCGGGCCACGCGCCCGCCGCCCTTTTTCTTCAGCACCGGGCTCGAGATGCTGGGCGGCAGCGGCAACGGCTGTTCGAACCAGCCGATGAAGGGCAGCAGGATGAGGAAGTGGAGATAGTAGTAGATGGTGCCGATGCGTCCGATGACGACGAACCAGCCTTCCGGCCGGTGCGCGCCCACCCAGCCGAGCACGAAGCAATCAATCACCAAGAGCCAGAACACCCATTTATAGATCGGGCGGAAATAGGCCGAACGCACCTTCGAGGTGTCGAGCCAGGGCACGATGAACAGCACCAGGATCGAGCCGAACATGGCGCAGACGCCGATCAGCTTCGACGGGATCGAGCGCAGGATGGCGTAGAACGGCAGGAAGTACCATTCGGGCACGATCTCGGGCGGGGTCTGCATCGGGTTGGCGGGGATGTAGTTCTGCGGATCGCTGAGCAGATTCGGGAAATAGAACACGACCAGCGCGAACACGATCAGGAACACACCCAGGCCGAACATGTCCTTGATGGTGTAATAGGGGTGGAAGGGGATCGAATCCTGCGGCCCCTTACGGTCGATGCCCAGAGGATTGTTCGAGCCGTGCTGGTGCAGCGCCACCAGGTGCAGGCCCACCACGCCGACGATGACGAAGGGCAGCAGGTAGTGGAGCGAGTAAAAGCGGTTCAGGGTCGGGTTGCCGACCGCGAAGCCGCCCCACAGCCAGGTGACGATGTCGTTGCCGATTCCGGGAAAGGCCGAGAACAGATTGGTGATGACGGTGGCGCCCCAGAAGCTCATCTGGCCCCAAGGCAGCACATAGCCCATGAACGCCGTCGCCATCATCAGCAGCAGGATGACCACCCCCAGCATCCACAGCAGCTCGCGCGGCGTCTTGTAGGAGCCGTAATAGAGTCCGCGGAAGATGTGGATGTAAGTGATGATGAAGAAGAACGACGCGCCGTTCATGTGGATGTAGCGCATCAGCCAGCCGTAATTCACGTCGCGCATGATGCGCTCGACCGAATCGAAGGCGTAATCGACATGCGGCGTGTACTGCATGGCGAGGAAGATGCCGGTGACGATCATGATCATCAGCATGATCCCGGCGAGCGAACCGAAGTTCCACCAGTAGTTCAGGTTCTTGGGCGTCGGATACTGGTTGAGTTCGTGGTCGAGGAAACTGAACACCGGCAGGCGGTGGTCGATCCAGCGCACGATTTTGTTCTGCGGCAAGGCCATGATCGCGCCGTCCTAGATCTGTTCGATCGAGGCGAAATCGAAGGTGGAGTCGGGCGGGTTTTCGCCGATGCGCACCACCGTGTCGCTGACGAAGTGATAGGGCGGCACCGGGAGATTGTAGGGCGCGGGCACGCCGCTGAAGACGCGGCCGGCGAGATCGTAGCGCGAGCCGTGGCACGGGCAGAAATAGCCGCCCGGCCAGTTATCGCCGAGGCTGCCGCCGGCGGCGGGCACGAAATTCGGGATGCAGCCGAGATGCGTGCAGATGCCGACCAGCACCAGGACGTCCGGCTTGACCGAGCGGTATTGGTTCTTGGCGTAGGGTGGCTGCTGCACCACCTCGGAATCGGGATCACGCAACAGGCTGTGGTCGGCGTCGCTTTGCAGCTTGGTCAACATGTCGGGCGGGCGGCGGACGATGAAGATCGGACGCGAGCGCCACAGCACCACGATCTGCTGGCCGGGCTGGACGCTGGAGATGTCGATGTCGACCGGCGCGCCGGCGGCCAACACGTCCTGCGCCGGATTCATGCTCTTGATGAGCGGCCACGCGACGCAGGCCGCGCCCACGCCCATCAGCGCATTGGCCGCGATCACCAGGAAATCGCGCCGCGTGCCTTCTTCGGCATGCGCGCCGGCCGGTTGCGATTGCACCGATTCCGCCATGAAGCTCCCTTTTCCCCGCCCCGTCTTAAAGGGTTGGCCGCGAAGCTATACGGTTGAACGAACACTTCTATGCGACATCCTGCCGCATCGCGGGCCAAAATCCAGGGCCCGCGCCGCACGCGCGCCGCGTGCTGGACACGGGGCGAATCTATCCACAAGGTTCTCCACCATGCGCCTCGCCCTCTACCAGCCCGACATCCCGCAAAACGCCGGATCGATTCTGCGCCTCGCCGCGTGCCTGGGCGTGGCGGTGGACATCATCGAGCCGTGCGGATTCGTGCTCGACGACCGGCGCCTGAAACGCGCGGCGATGGATTACCTGGCCCAGGCCGAGATCCGCCGCCACATCTCCTGGGACGCCTATATCCAGGCGCCGCGCGGCGGAAGGCTGGTGCTGCTTTCGACCAAGGCGCGTCTCCCCTATCATCGCTTCGCTTTCGCGGCGACGGACACGCTGCTGCTGGGCCGCGAATCGGCGGGCGTGCCGCCGGAGGTGGCGGCATCCGTCGACGAGCGCGTACGGATCCCGATGCGTCCGGGGCTGCGCTCGTTCAATGTCGCGCTGGCGGCGGCGCTGGCGCTGGGCGAGGCGCTACGCCAGACCGGACTGTTGCCGAAGGACGAGGCATGAGCGAAGCGGAAACGGCGGAGGCGCAGAAGAAATCGGCCGTGGCCTGGTTCGCCGAGTTGCGCGACCGCATCTGCGCCGTGTTCGAGAGCATCGAGGACGAATACGCCGCGGCGCGGCCCGCCGACGGCGCGGCGGGACGCTTCGAGCGCAAAAGCTGGACTCGCGAGGGCGGCGGCGGCGGCGAAATCGCGCTCATGCATGGCGGCGTGTTCGAGAAGGTCGGTGTCAACGTTTCGACGGTGTGGGGCGAATTCTCGCCCGAGTTCCGCGGCCAGATTCCGGGCGCGGCGCAGGACCCGCGTTTCTGGGCGAGCGGAATTTCGCTGGTGGCGCATCCGCGCTCGCCGCTGGTGCCCGCCGCGCACATGAACACGCGGCATCTGCGCACCACCCAATGGTGGTTCGGCGGCGGCGCCGATCTGACTCCGATATTCCCCGAAGCC
>DATNMV010000157.1:0-2876 GCA_035602175.1 Allostellaceae bacterium | reverse complement strand
TTTGCACCGACAACGCGGCGATGATCGCCTGGGCCGGGATCGAACGCTTCAAGGCGGGGCTCACCGACGGGCTCGATTTCGCGCCGCGTCCGCGCTGGCCCTTGGATTCCGCCGCTCTCTACCGCGTGAATTGAACCGGCGGTCGCAGTCGCCTAGCATGGCTGGGCCAAGCCAATAAGGCTGGCCGAGACAACATAAGGGGGAGGAACGTTCCATGAGCATCCGCATCCTGATCGCCGCGCTCCTGGGCGCGGCGCTGTTCGCCGCCGCCGGCCAGGCCGCCGACGTGAAGCCCAAGCCTTTCACGGTGACCTCGTCCTCCTGGAAGGACAACGCCATGGTCGCGCGCAAATACGCCGGCAATCTCGCGAGCAACCCGAATTGCGACGGCCAGAACGTGTCGCCGCAGCTTTCCTGGTCGAACGCGCCGGCCGCGACCAGGAGCTTCGCCATCGTCATGATCGATCCCGACGGCGGGAATGGGATGGGCTCGGTGCATTGGGTTGCCTACGACATCCCGGCCACCAAGACCTCGCTCAAAGAGGGCGAGGTGAACGCGCCCAGCCCGAACATCGTCTATGGCGACCCCAATAACGGCATGCCGAACGGCCTCTATCGCGGCCCCTGTCCGCCGTACGGCCAGCGCCCGCATCATTACATCATCACGGTGATCGCGACCGACCTGGCGCCGGACGCGCTTCAGCCCGGCCTGACCCGCGATGCGTTCTATGCCGCGCTCAAGGGTCACGCGCTCGCTTCCTCGAGCCATATCGGCCGTTACGCCCATTAGGCCGCGCCGGTCGCGCGCGCCGGCTTTTTTAGGGCGAAACCGGCTCTAAAACCGGCAAAAGCCCAATCAATAGCGCACGTTAGCGTGATCGCGCGGGGCTTGGCGCGTCCCGCGGGCGGCGGCTAAGATGCGAAGTTCAAACAAAAACCTATGGGAGGACCAGCCAATGAAGTTCCGTATTATTTCCATTGTTGCAACCGGCATCGCTCTTCTCGCCGGCCCGGCTTTCGCGCAGGCGCCGGCGGCACCAGCTCCGGCTCCGGCTCCGGCGGCGGCATCCAATCCGCTCGACGTCATTCCCGACGCCATGCCGTTCAGCCAGCCCTATGGCGCACCGATCACCCTCGATCACGCCAAGAAACTGATCGCTGGGGTCGAGGCCGAGGTCAAGAAGCGCGGCTGGGCGATGAACGTCACGGTGGTCGATTCCGGCGGCAACCTGGTTGCCTTCGAGCGCATGGACGGCGCCCAGATCGCCTCGATCGCGATCTCGCAGCACAAGGCGCGCACCGCGGCGAAATACCGCCGCCCGACCAAGGTGTTCGAGAACGCCGTCCAGAACGGAACCCTCTACGTGCTCACGCTCGACGACGTGATCGCCTCGCGCGGTGGCTTCCCGCTGGTCGAGAACGGCAAGATCATCGGCGCCATCGGCTGCTCCGGCGGAACCGGCTCGCAGGACGAAGCGTCGTGCCAGGTCGGCGCCGATATGGTGAAATAAGGCTGTCTTCAACCGACGCTTGCGCCGCCGCCGCCTCCCGTGTTTCATCCCCCGCGATGAATCGCGAAAGGCGGTAGCGGCGCGATGCGGCGTTTCGGCATCATCGGCGGCGGGGCCTGGGGCACCGCGCTGGCGCAGATCCTGCGCCGCGCGGAGCGCGAGGTCGTGCTGTGGGCGCGCGAGGCCGAGGTGGTGGATGCGATCAACCACGCGCGCGAAAACCCGCTTTTCCTGCCCGGCGTCAAACTCGAAACCGGCATCGTCGCCACATCGCAACTGGCCGAGGCGGCGCGCGCCGAGGCGATCCTGCTGGTGCCCCCGGCGCAGCATCTGCGCGCGCTGGCGCAAGCCCTGGCGCCGCATCTCGCCCCGGGCACGCCCATCGTCATCTGCACCAAGGGCATCGAGGAGAAGACCGGCGCCTTGATGAGCGAGGCGGCGGCCGAAGCGTTGCCGGGCATGCAAGTGGCCGTGCTCTCCGGCCCCACTTTCGCTTCCGAGGTGGCGATGGGCCTGCCGACGGCGGTGACGCTGGCGGTGGCGGACCAGGCCTTGGGCAAGACCCTGGCGGAAGCCTTCGGCACGCGCGGCTTCCGCCCCTATCTTTCGGACGACTTGGTGGGCGCGCAGGTGGGCGGCGCGGTCAAGAACGTGCTGGCGATCGCCTGCGGCGTCATCATGGGCAAGAAATTCGGCGACAACGCGCGCGCCGCGGTCATCACCCGCGGCCTGGCCGAGATGGTGCGCCTGGCGCTCGCCAAGGGCGCGCGCGCCGAAACCCTGATGGGGCTTTCGGGGTTGGGCGATTTGGTGCTCACCTGCACCGGCCCGCAATCGCGCAATCTCTCGCTCGGCATCGCGCTGGGCGAGGGGCAGAAGCTCGCCGACATCCTGGCCTCGCGCCGCTCCGTCGCCGAGGGCGTGAGCTCGGCCGCGGCCTGTATCGCGCTCGCCAAGCGTCTCGGCATCGAGATGCCGATCTCGGAAGCGGTCGAGGCGATCCTGCACCAGGGCGCCGATGTCGACCGCGCCATCGCGGCGCTGCTGGCGCGCCCTTTCAAGGCCGAAGCGGCCCATGCGAGACTGAGCCCCGGAAAGGCCTAAACGCCGCATGCCGTCGCTGATCGCCATCCGCCACGTCGCCTTCGAGGATTTGGACGGGTTCGCCCCGGTCTTCGAAGGGCGCGGATATAAGGTGTCGTACCGCGAGGCACCCATCGACGATCTCGGCGCTTCCGACCTCGCCCAATGCGACGTGCTGGTGGTGCTGGGCGGGCCGATCGGCGCCTATCAGGACGACCTCTATCCCTTTCTCAAGCCCGAGCTGGCGCTGATTGAAAAACGCTTAAAAGGAGAGCGGTCGGT
>DATNMV010000156.1:0-4926 GCA_035602175.1 Allostellaceae bacterium | reverse complement strand
TTGCCTTCCTCCACCGCTGGCTGGTCGAAGGCGTTGACGCCGAGCAAATCGGCGGCGATCACGGTTTCCAGCATGAAATGCATCAGCAGCGCGCCGAGACTCTTCTCGTCGAGTCGGGCCAGCGAAATGATCCGCGTCGGCCGGCCGGTGCGCACCAGCGTGGTGGCGGTCGCTTGCTGTTCGGCTTCAAGCAGATCGCCCATGCGCCGGCCGGCGAGATAGGCCAGATCCTTGTTGGCCGAGAGGCTCTTGGGCAGAACCGGCCCCTGCCCCGCCTGCGCCAGCAATACCAGGGTGAACATCTTGTCGGCCGGGCCGCCGAGATAGAGCTGAAGCTGGCTGTGCTGATCGACCGTGCCGAGCGCGCGGATCGGCGTCGTGCCCTTGCCGTCCTTGCCCAGGCTTTCGGCCCAGAGCTGGCGGAACCAAAGCCCGAACGGCGCCAGCCGGTCGACATAAGGCATGATCACCGACGCGGCGATGCCGCGCCGCTCGGCCAGCGCGACCGACACCGCCGCGCCCAAGGCGGGCGGGGATTGACGCGCGTCCTTGGCGGCGAGCGCCTGATCCAGCGTCTCGGACGCGCCCGCGCGGAACGCCGCCGCGTCGAGACCCGCGATCAACGCCGGCAGAAGCCCGACATTGGACAACACCGAGAATCGGCCGCCGAGATCGGGATCGTGGTCGAGCGCACGCATCTTGCGCGACGCGGCCAGTCGCCGCAGCGGGTTCCGGCCCGGCTCGGTGATGACCACCGCGCGTTCGGCGTATTTGGAACCCAGCCAGTCGAGACAGGCGAAAAGCTGGGTCAGGGTTTCCGCCGTGCCGCCGGATTTGGAAATGGCGATCAATCCGGTCTTGGCCGGCTTCAGCCCGCCGAACAAATCCTTGAAGCTCGCCGGGTCGATATTGTCCATGAAATGGAGGCGCGGAACCTGACGCGGCCGGCCCAGCGCCACCAGCGTCTGGCCGCCGAGACTCGAGCCGCCGGTGCCTAGCACGATCACGTCCTTGAAACGGCGGAATTCCGCGGCCAGGCGCTTGAGCGCCTTCAGGTCGGTGCGCCGCGACGGCAAGGACAGGAACGGCGTCTTGCCCGCGCGCTTCAGCGCGGCGAACGCGACCAGCGAGGAAGCCGCGCGCTTGAGCGTGGATTCCAGCTCGGCTGCGGTCAGGCCGCGTTTGCCGACCGCTTCGGCCAGGCAGCCCGCTATGTCGTGACGGTAGTGCATCGCCCCCATGCGCGCCGGGCGGTATTGGATTCCGCCGGCATTTGATCGAACGCTACTGCATTTTCAAAGGAGTGCAAAGCCGCCCGGGTCGAGAAGCCCGGGCCGCGCGCTTAGAACAGCCAGCCGAAGAAGCCCTTGGATTTAGTGCGCTCGATAACCGGCGCTTTGGCGTCGGCGGTCGTGGATTGCGGCGCGCCCGCATCGGCCGACGTGTTGTTCGCCGCCGCCTGGTTCGCGGCGGCGACGCGCAGCCGTTCGGCCTCGCTGCTGGCGTCGATGATCTGGTTGCTGGGCGGCAGGCTGGGCGGCGTGGCGCGCCAGAACAGCAGCTTGTCGATGAAGCCGGAATTGTCCGGCACCAACGACGCCTCGTTATTGACCAGATCGCGGATATTTTTGGGCGTGTTCGAGGCGCCCGCCTCTTTCAGCAACTCGCCCTCGCCCTCGCTGCGGTCGCTCGCGGCCGGCGGCAGCGCGTCGAGTTGCACGTCGCTGGCGCGGAACACGGTCTGGCGCGCCTGATCGACCGACGTCTTCTCCTGCGATGGAGCCGCGCCCGGACGCGGCGGGCGCAGGGTGTAATCGGGCGGGATGGCGAGCGGCGCGGAAGCGGTGACGGCGAATTCGTCGGGAACCACTTTCTCCATGCCGAGGCCGCGTTTGATGTCGGTGCACCCGGCGAGCGACAGCGCGGCGCAGGCGAATGCAACGGCAAAGGGGATGGCAGGCCGACAAACCACGTTAATAAACCGCCCTAAACGTCTCTGTTCAGCCATTAGTTTAGCCCGGCACGGTGGCGTTCGCCAAGCATACCGTCGAGCGCGATGAAAATAACGCCGATGGTGATGGCCGTATCCGCCAGGTTGAAGGCGAACCAGTGCCACGCCCCCCAGTGAAAATCGAGGAAATCGACCACCGCGCCGCGGAACAGCCTGTCAATTATGTTACCCAGCGCGCCGCCGATGACCAGCCCGATGGCCAGGGCGAGCCAGCCCCGCTTGGTGCGTTTCAGCCACAGCACAAGCGCCGCGACGATGATCGCGGCCAAGGCGGCGAAGAGCAGCGTGCCGCCGGTTTCCCCGGAATTGAACAGGCCGAAGCTGACGCCGCGGTTCCAGGCCAGCACCAGGTTGAAGAACGGCAGAACGGCCACGCCGAGTTCGCCCGGGCGCGCGGCGAAGAAGCCCAACACCCAGAACTTGACCAGCTGATCGAGTGCCGCGACCGCGGCTGCCAGGGCGAGACCGCTGCGCATGGCTATTGCCCGCCCCGCGCCAGCGCGTCCACGGCATCGGCGCAGCGATGGCAAAGATCGGGATGGGATTCGACCTCGCCGACCTCGTCCAACACCCGCCAACAGCGCGCGCATTTCTTGCCCGCGGCCAAGCCGACCGTAACGCCCACGCCCGGGACATCGGGGAGAACGAAGGCGCTTGGGGGCGGCGCGCCCGGCTTCAAACCGGTTGCGGAGGCGATGCACAATTCCGGCAGGTCGATCCCCGCGGCCGCTCCGGCATAGCCGTCTTCGGCGAAGATCTGGACGGCCGCCTGCAGGCTCGAACCGATGCGTTTTTGCGCGCGCTCCAATTCGATGGCGCCGGTGACGACGCGGCGCAGATCGCGCAGCTTGGCCCATTTTTCGCCGAGCCCGTCGTCGCGCCAGTTCTCCGGCGCTTCGGGATAGAGCTGCAAATGGACGCTGGAGGATGCGGCGTCGCCGTGCCGGCAAAGCCAAGCCTCCTCGGCGGTGAAGCACAGCACCGGCGCGAGCCAGCGGACCAGGCAATCGAACACCCGGTCGAGCACGGTGCGCGCGGCGCGGCGTTTCAACTCGCCGGCCGGATCGCAATAAAGCGAATCCTTCCGCACGTCGAAATAGAAGGCGGAGAGATCGACGGCGCAGAAATTGTGCAAATGCGTGAACAGGGTGTGGAAGTCGTAGGCCTCGACGCATTTACGCACGAGCCGGTCGAGTTCCCACAGGCGGTGCAGGACCCAGCGCTCCAACTCCGGCATCTCCTTGGGCCCGACTTTTTCCCGGTCGGAAAAATCCTTCAGCGAGCCCAGCAGATAGCGCAGCGTGTTGCGCAGCCGACGGTAGATCTCGGCCTGCTGCTTCAGGATTTCGGGACCGATGCGCAAATCCTCGGCATAGTCGGCGGCGACGACCCAGAGCCGCAGGATGTCGGCGCCGCTTTTGCTCACCACCTCCTGGGGCGAGGTGACGTTGCCGAGCGACTTGGACATCTTGCGTCCCTGTTCGTCGAGCACGAAGCCGTGGGTCAGCACCGCCTCGTAAGGCGCGCGCCCGCGCGTGCCGCAGGATTCCAAGAGCGAGGAATGGAACCAGCCGCGATGCTGGTCCGAACCTTCGAGATAGAGCGAGGCCGGCCATTGCAAATCCTTCCGCTTTTCCAGCACGAAGGCGTGGGTTGAGCCGGAATCGAACCAGACATCGACGATGTCCTTCACCTGTTCGTAATCAGAAGATTTGCGGCCGGGGCCGAGGAATTCGCCCGGGTCGTTTGTGTACCAGGCGTCCGAGCCTTCCTTCTCAAAGGCGGCGGCGATGCGGTCGATCACGGCCTGGTCGCGCAAAGGTTCGCCGCTTTTCTTCTCGACGAACACCGCGATGGGCACGCCCCAGGCGCGCTGGCGCGAGACGCACCAATCAGGCCGGGTTTCGATCATGGCGCGGATGCGGTTGCGCCCTTGCGGCGGAATCCAGCGCGTCTCGTCGATCGCCTTGAGCGCCTTGCGGCGCAGGCTGTTCTTTTCCATGCCGATGAACCATTGCGGCGTGGCGCGGAAGATGAGCGGCGCCTTGGAACGCCAGGAATGGGGATAGGAATGGGTAAGCTTGCCTTCGCCGAAGAGCGCGCCCGCTTCCTGGATGGCGGCGATCACCGCCTGGTTGGCGTCGCCCTCCTTACCGTTGGGCTTGTAGACGCGCTTGCCCGCGAACAGCGGCACGGCGGGATAATAGGTTCCGTCCGCCGCCACCGTCTCCGGCACCTTGATGCCGTTTCGGGTGCAGAGGTCGAAATCGTCGGCGCCGTGGCCGGGCGCCATGTGGACGAAGCCGGTGCCGTCTTCCTCGGTGACGAAAGCGCCCGGCAGCAAGGGCACGTCGAAATCGTAACCCCCGTTCGCCCCGGGGAATCCGCGCAGCGGATGGCGGCACAGCGTGCCGGCGAGCTGCTCGCCTTTCAGTACCATGACCATGTCGGCCTTGAAATCGAGCTGCTGTTCGAGCGCGGCCCAGCGCGATTCCGCTACCACCAGCTTCTCGCCCGGCCGCGCCAGGCTGTTGGGGCCGGCATGGCTCACCAGCAAGACGAGGTAGTTCATCGCCTCGCCAAAGGCGATGGCGCGGTTGCCCGGCAGCGTCCAGGGCGTGGTGGTCCAGATCAGGATCGAAGTGTTTTCGATCTCGCGGTGCGTCGGCCTGACCACCGGAAACCGCACCCAGACCTGGGTCGAGACGTGGTCGTGGTATTCGATCTCGGCCTCGGCCAGCGCGGTCTGCTCCACCACCGACCACATCACCGGCTTCGAGCCGCGATAGAGCGAGCCGTTCATCAGGAACTTGCCGATCTCGCGCGCGATCTGCGCCTCGGCGGAGAATTCCATGGTGGTGTAGGCGTGGTCCCAGTCGCCGCCGACGCCCAGGCGCTCGAATTCTGCCTTCTGC
>DATNMV010000155.1:0-4212 GCA_035602175.1 Allostellaceae bacterium | reverse complement strand
CTGAAATTCTCGCCCACCAGCCCCATGCCGCGTTGAGCGTGGAACTGCTCGCCGTCATAGGCGACGATTCCCACCGCCTCTTGACCGCGGTGCTGCAGGGCGTGAAGTCCGAGCGCGGTCAGCGCCGCGGAATCGGGGTGGCCGTAGACCCCGAATACACCGCATTCCTCGTGGAAATGATCGTCGTCCCAAGGCTGGGTGGTCAGCATAGCGCGCGCGCTTCGCTCAAAGTGGCCCCCAAAGACGGTCTTCTACACGGAAGATGGTGCTTCCGCCAGCCCGCCGCATCTCCCCCCAGCGCATAACAGACCAGCCCCGCCCGGCGGCGGTGGTTAATGACCCTGATTCTGCTGGATCAGCCGATCCATGTTGCGCTGGTCCTGGGGCGAATAGGCGGGCGAGGTCTGCTCGGACGCGGCCTGGGATTTGGGCGTGCTGATGGCTTTGAGCGCCTGCTGGAATTCCTGCTCGACCGCGGCGCCGCCGGCATGGGTCGGTTCGTGCAGGGAATGCGGCGCCAATTGCTTCAGCGCATTGGCCCCGGCCGTCAGCAGCGGCCTGGTATGGGCCTGCTCGAACCAATCGGGATCCTCGCCTACGGCCGGCAACACGGTACTGAGCGCGATGAATAGCAGACAGGACAGCAACGCGCCGCGCGCCAGGCCGAAGATCAGGCCAAACGCCCGGTCGATCGGCGAAAGCGGGCTGTCCTTGATGCGCCGCGAAACCGAGGCGGTGAGAAAGGCCAGGATGACCAGCGCGACGATGAAAGCGGACAGGCTGGCCACGGCGTCGGCCATGGCCAGCGAGGACGTGAAGTGCAAGACGAGCGGGCGGAGATAGGGGAAGGCATAAAGCGCGGCGAGCGAGGCGCCGAACCAGGCGACGATCGACAGCACTTCCTTGACGAAGCCGCGGGCGAGGGCGAACAGGCCCGACAGCAGGACCAGCACGACGATGCCGAGGTCGAATTCATTCACGGCCTGCTCCCACCGGTTGCCACCTTGCGCGCGACACCTTGCGCCTTGTCGAACATTCCCACCAGATGGCGCAGATGCGCAATCTCGCGCGGCTGGATGCCGGGCGTGGGCGCCGCCTTGTCCTTGCCGCGCCCGCGCCGGGGCGGCGTCAGCGCCGAGACGAATCCCAGCTTCTCGGCCTCCTTGAGACGCGCCTCGGTCTGGCTCACCGGGCGGATCTCGCCGGAAAGCCCGATCTCGCCGAACACCACCGTATCGGCCGCCACCGGCTCGTGCACCAGTGCCGAGACCAGCGCCGCCGCCACCGCCAGATCGGCGGCGGGCTCGGAGATGCGCAGGCCGCCCGCGACGTTGAGATAGATGTCATTGGCGCCGATGGGCACGCCGCAACGCGCCTCAAGCACCGCCAGCACCATCGCCAGGCGGTTGCCGTCCCAACCCACCACCGCGCGGCGCGGCGTGCCAAGCGTCGAGGGCGCGACCAGCGCCTGGATTTCGACCAGCATCGGCCGCGTGCCCTCGATGCCGGCGAAGACGGCGGAGCCCGTCACCTCGCGCTGACGGTCGCCGAGGAACAGAGCCGAAGGATTGGGCACTTCGGCCAGGCCGGCATCGGTCATCTCGAACACGCCGATCTCGTCAGTCGGGCCGTAGCGATTCTTGACCGCGCGCAATATGCGGAACTGGTGGCCGCGCTCGCCCTCGAAATAGAGCACGGTGTCGACCATGTGCTCCAGCACGCGCGGTCCCGCGATCGTGCCTTCCTTGGTGACATGGCCGACCAGGATCACGGTGAAACCGCGCGTCTTGGCGAGCCGGATCAGCTCCTGCGCGGAAGCCCGCACCTGGCTCACCGTGCCGGGGGCGCTGTCGAGGGTGTCGAGATACATGGTCTGGATGGAATCGATCGCCACCACCAGCGGCCCTTGGGCGCGGTCGAGCGTCGATGCGATGTCGCGAATCGAGGTGGCGGCGGCAAGCCGCACGGGCGCGTCGGCGACGTTCAAACGCACCGCCCGGAGCCGCACTTGATCCAGCGATTCCTCGCCCGAGATATAGGCGCAATCGAGCGCGGGGCCGTTCTTGCCCTTGGCCAGCGCCGCCATCGCCTGCAGCAGCAATGTCGATTTGCCGATGCCCGGATCGCCGCCGATCAGCAGCGCCGAGCCCGGCACCATGCCGCCGCCGCAAACGCGGTCGAGTTCGGCAATGCCGCTGCGGCGCCGCGCGGTGGCCTGGGCATCGCCCGCAAGACCGACGAACGATAATGCCCGGCCCTTGGCGCTGCCGCCGAGTCCCTTGGGCAGGCCGGATGCCCGCGCCGTCTCCTCGACCAGGGAATTCCACGCGCCGCAGGCGTCGCATTTGCCCGCCCATTTGGGAAAGGCGGCGCCGCAGCTCTGGCAGACGAATCGGTTCTCGGCACGGGCCATGTCAATGCTCCGGCGACATCATAGCGCGCGAATCTCCATTTGGATCGGGCCTTCCGCGCGGCCGTGAATGAACTGGTCGACATAGGGATTGCCGGAATCCTCGATGGTTTTGGCGGCGCCCTGCCAGATGATCTTGCCCTTGTGGATCATGGCGATGCGGTCGGCGATCTTGTGCGCCGAGGCCATGTCGTGGGTGATCGAGACCGCGGTCGCGCCCAGATCGCGCACGCATTTGACGATCAGGTCGTTGATGACGTCGCCCATGATCGGGTCGAGGCCGGTGGTGGGCTCGTCGAAGATGATGATCTCCGGCTTGGCGGCGATGGCGCGCGCCAGCGCCACCCGCTTCTGCATGCCGCCCGAAAGCTCGGCCGGCCACAACTCGCCCACCTCGGGCCCCAGGCCCACCGCGCCCAGCGTCTTGATCGCCAAATCCTTGGCCTCGGCCGCATCCATGCCGCGGCCTTGGATCAGGCCGAAGGCGACGTTCTGCCAGACGCGCAAGGAATCGAACAGCGCCGAGCCCTGGAACAGCATGCCGAATTTCTGCATCAGCCTTTCGCGTTCGCCGCGCGGCAGGCCGGTGACCTCCTGGCCGTCGATCTTGATCGAACCGGAATCGGGCTCCATCAGGCCCATGATGCATTTGACCGTCACCGACTTGCCGGTCCCCGAGCCGCCGATCACCACCACGCTCTCGCCCACGCCGACATCGAGATCGACGCCGTCGAGCACCACCTTGTTGCCGAAGGATTTCCTGAGTCCGCGGACGGCGATTTTCGGAGCGGCATTCATGACGAGAACAGCAGCGCCGAAAGGATGTAATCGAACATCAGGATCAACACCGAGGCCGAAACCACCGCATAGGTTGTCGCCGCACCGACGCCCTGCGCGCCGCCTTTGGAATGATAGCCGTGATAGCAGCCCATCAGCGCGATCAGGAAGCCGAAAACCGACGACTTGATCAGGCCCGAGACCACGTCGTCGGCGCGCAGGAAATCGGCGGTGTTTTGCAGATAGGACGAAGGGTTGAAGCCGAATTTATAGCTCGCCACCAGAAAACCGCCGAAGACGCCGATGATGTCGGCGACCAGGACCAGCACCGGCAATGCAACCAGGCCGGCGAGGATCCGCGGCACGACGAGATATTTGTATGGGTTGGTCGAGAGCGTCGATAACGCGTCGATCTGGTCGGTGACGCGCATGGTGCCGACTTCGGCGGCGATCGCCGCGCCGATGCGGCCCGCCACCATCAAGCCGGCGATCACCGGACCCAGCTCGCGGGTCATGCCGAGCACGACCACCTGCGCGATGGCGCTTTCGCCGCCGGTGATGCGGTTGAAGCCGGTGTGGAGTTGCAGCGCCAGCACCATGCCGATGAATATCGCCGTCAATCCCACGACCGGCAGCGAATAATAGCCGATGTCGAGCAGTTGCCGCCCGATCAAGCGAAAATAGATCGGCGGGCGAAAGCAATGACTCACCGAAACCACGGCAAACAGGGTCAGCCGCCCGGTGGCGGTGAGAAACCCGAAGAAGACGCGCCCGATGCTGGCGAGAAAATCCATCTCAACGCGCTCCGCCGCGATAGATCCGGGCATAGCGCTTTCCCAGCAGCGTCATGAACTCATAGCCGATGGTGCCGGCGGCTTCGGCGGCCTGGTCGACGCCGTAGGTCTTGTCGAGCAGTTCGGCATAGGCGCCGGCGCGCGCCAGGCGCGGATCGATCCCCGTCACATCGAGCGTCACAAGATCCATCGAAATGCGTCCGATGACGGGAACCCTTTGGCCGGAGATCG
>DATNMV010000154.1:0-3802 GCA_035602175.1 Allostellaceae bacterium | reverse complement strand
AACGGCCAGAACGTGCTGTTGCCGGGGATCGGCTCCTATATCTCGGTGGCGATCGACCAGCGCGACCTGCTCGCGGTCGGCTACGCCATCCTCGCCATGCTGGTGCTGATCCTGATCTACGACCAGCTGCTGTTCCGCCCGCTGCTCGCCTGGGTGCAGCGTTTCAAATACGAGGAGATCGGCACGGACGAGATCGAGCCGCCCTGGTTCCTGGTGATGCTGCGAAAGGCGCGCCTGTTCCATTTTCTCGCCCTTTGCGCCGATTTCTCAGCGCGGCTGTCGAGCCGCGCCATCCAGCGCGTACCGAACCTGCCGCCGCTACCGCGCGGCGGCAAAAACGCCGCGAAGGCGATCGACGGGGCGTGGAACACGCTGCTGCTGGCGGGCGCGGCGGTGGCGCTGGTCAAGGTTCTGAACTTCATCCATGCCGAGGTCGGCTGGACCGAGGTTGGACACGTCGCCCTGCTGGGCGCGGCGACGCTGTTGCGCGTGGTCGTGCTGATCGCGCTGGCCGCGGTTTTCTGGGTGCCGATCGGGGTCTGGATCGGCCTGCGCCCGCGCATGGCGCGGCACGTCCAGCCGGTCATCCAGTTCCTGGCGGCGTTTCCGGCGAACCTGTTCTTCCCGATCGTCGTCGTGCTGATCGTCCATTTCAGCCTCAACACCGAGATCTGGCTGTCGCCGCTGATGATCCTGGGCACGCAATGGTACATCCTGTTCAACGTCATCGCCGGCACGCTGTCGCTGCCGACCGATTACCAGCTGGTGGCCGGCAATTTCGGCGTCACGCGCTGGCTGTGGTGGCGCCGCCTGATTCTGCCCGGCATTTTCCCGGCTTTCGTCACCGGCGCGGTGACCGCCTCGGGCGGCTCGTGGAACGCCAGCATCGTCGCCGAAGTGGTGAAATGGGGCGACACCACGCTCACCGCCACCGGCATCGGCGCCTATATCGCCCAGGAGACCGAGGCGGGCGACTTCCCTCGCATCGCGTTGGGGATTACGGTACTGAGCCTATATGTATTGTTGTTCAACCGGCTGCTGTGGCGTCGGCTCTACAATCTCGCCGAAGAGCGTTTGCGGCTCGATTGATGAAGGATCGTTTGCATGTCCGCTGACACCAGCCTCGCCAACGGGGCCGCCCCGCCGGCCAATAACGTCGGCAGCGCCACCGCGCTCATCGCCTCGCATGCGGTGTGCAAGACCTATGCGACCGGCGATTCGGCCGGAAGGCTGGTGCTCGACCACATCGATTTCGTGCTCAAGGAAGGCGAGATCGTCGCCATCCTGGGCAAATCGGGCTCGGGCAAATCCACATTCCTGCGCGTGCTGGCGGGGCTGACGCCGCCGACCGAGGGCTATGCGTCCTATCGCGGGCGGCGCGTCGACAGCCCCGCCCAGGGCGTCGCCATGGTGTTCCAGACCTTCGCGCTCTTCCCCTGGCTCACCGTGCTGGGCAATGTCGAGCTCGGGCTCGAGGCGCAGGGTGTCGCGCGCGAGGAGCGGCGGCAACGCGCCATCGCCGCGATCGACTTGATCGGGCTCGATGGTTTCGAATCGGCGTATCCCAAGGAGCTGTCGGGCGGCATGCGCCAGCGTGTCGGATTCGCGCGCGCGCTGGTGGTCAACCCCGACGTGCTGCTGCTGGACGAGCCGTTCTCCGCGCTCGACGTGCTGACGGCCGAGACGCTGCGCGGCGACTTGATGGATCTGTGGCTCGCCCGGCGCGTGCCGACCAAGGGCATCATCATCGTCTCGCACAACATCGAAGAGGCGGTGGAGATCGCCGACCGCATCATCATCTTCGGCAGCGACCCGGGCTGCATCCGCAACGAGATTCCGATCAATCTGCCGCGCCCGCGCAGCCAGGCCGACCCGGCCTTCCGCCGCATCGTCGACGAGGTCTATACGCTGATGACCACCGTGCCCGGCGCCGAAGCGGCGCGGCGGCGCGCCGAGCCCATCGGCGTGGGCTACCGCCTGCCCGACGCCTCGATCCAGCAGTTGGTGGGCCTGCTCGAGGCGCTGTCGAACGCGCCCTATGAAGGGCGCGCCGACCTCCCGAAGCTGGCCGAAAGCGAGCACCTCGGCACCGAGGAACTGGTGATCCTGATCGAGGCGCTGCAGCTTTTGGGCTTCGCCCAGGTGGGCGGCGGCGACATCGAGGTGCTGCCGGCGGGCCGCGAATTCGCCGCCGCCGATCTGCAGCGGCGCAAGCAGCTTTTCGCCGATCATCTGCGGCGCAACATCCCCTTGGCCGCGCATATAAGGCGGGTGCTCGACGAACGGCCGGGACACGCCGCGCCCGAGGGCCGTTTCCTCGCCGAGCTCGAGGATTACCTGAGCGAGGAAGAGGCGGCGAAGGTGTTCGAGACGGTCATCAATTGGGGCCGCTATGCCGAGCTTTTCGCCTACGATTACGACAGCGGCATCGTCAGTCTCGAAAATCCCTGAGCGCGCCGTCTTGAAAATCGGGCCGGAATCCCGCGCGCTGGTTTATCTGCTGGGCGCGATGACCGCGCTGACCGCGCTCGCCATCGACATGAGCCTGCCGGCGCTGCCGACGCTGGGCCGCGAATTCGCGGCGACCCCGGACCGGGTGCAGCTGACCTTGAGCCTGTTCATCGGCGGCTATGCCCTGGGGCAGCTGTTCATCGGCCCGTTGTCGGACCGTTTCGGGCGCCGGCCGATTCTGCTGCTCGGCCTCTTCGTCTACATGGCCGCAGCGGCGGTTTGCGCCTTGAGCGTGAGCATCGGTATGTTGATCGCGGCGCGGTCGATGATGGGTTTCGCCGGCTGCGTCGGGCCGGTGTTGGCGCGCGCGGTGGTGCGCGATCATTTCGCCGGCAAGACGGCCTCGCAGATGTTCTCCTCGCTCACCGCGGTGTTCGGGCTGGCGCCGCTGGTGGCGCCGACCATCGGCGGCTGGCTGTTGGTGCATTTCGGCTGGCAGGCGATTTTCGTCTTCCTGTTCGTCTTCGCGGCGGCGCTGTGCCTTGCCGTCTGGATCGGCCTGGCCGAATCGCTCAAAACCCCCGATGCCGCGGCGCTCAGGCCTTCCCGCCTGCTCGCCAATTACGGCGCCTTTCTGGGCAACCGGATTTCGTTCGGATACTCCCTGGTCAACGGGTTGTGCTGGGCCGGGATTTTCGCCTTCCTCTCGGGCTCGCCTTTCGTGTTCATCGAGCTCTATGGCGTGAGCGCCGACCGCTATGGCTTCTATTTCGCGCTCTCGGCGGTGGGGCTGGTGCTGGGCGCGCTCAGCAACAAATGGCTGCTGCGGCGTCTCGGTTCGGGCCATGTGCTGCGCGCGGGCTTCGTCATCCTGCTCGCGGGCGCCGCGGTGATCATGGGCGCCTGCCTGACGCGGATCGCCGGCCCGCTCGGCATCATGGCCGGGGTGATGGTCTATATCTTTGGCCTGGCCATCGTCATGCCCAACGCCATGGCGGCGGCGATGGAGCCGGTGGCGCATATGGCGGGCAGCGGCGCCGCGCTTCTCGGCGTGGTGCAGATGCTGTGCGGCAGCGTGGCCGGTTATGCGGTGAACGCGTTCTACGACGGCACGCCGGTGCCGATGGGTGCGGTGATCCTGCTGCTGGCGCTGGGCTCGGCGGGGATTTATTGGGCGGCGTTGCGCTCGCAGCGCGCGGCGGCCTGACAATCAGCCCTTGGGCCGCATGGTGGGAAAGGCGATGACGTCGCGGATCGACGGGCTGTCGGTCAAAAGCATCACCAGCCGGTCGATGCCGATGCCGAGACCGCCCGCGGGCGGCATGCCGTATTCGAGCGCCAGCACGAAATC
>DATNMV010000153.1:0-16164 GCA_035602175.1 Allostellaceae bacterium | reverse complement strand
GCCGATGGTCTTGATCGAGATCGGTTGTTCCGCCATGGAATGCTCCTGTCAGTTTCCGCCGGGCTTGGCCAGCGCCTTGTCGAGCGCCGGCACGATCTGGAACAGATCGCCCACCAGCCCGTAATCCGCGATTTGGAAGATCGGCGCCTCTTCATCCTTGTTGATGGCGACGATCACCTTGGAATCCTTCATGCCGGCCAGGTGCTGGATTGCGCCCGAGATGCCGACGGCGATGTAAAGCTCGGGCGCGACGATCTTGCCGGTCTGTCCGACCTGGAAGTCGTTGGGCACGAAGCCCGCATCGACCGCGGCGCGCGAGGCGCCCACCGCCGCGCCGAGCTTGTCGGCCAGGCTCTCCAGCAGCTTGAAGTTCTCGCCCGATTGCATGCCGCGGCCGCCCGAGATGACGACGCGCGCGGCGGTCAGCTCGGGCCGCGCGCTCGCGGCCAGCTCGGAGCCGACATAACGCGCGAGGCCGGAAGAACCCGGCGCGGCGATCTTTTCGACCGCCGCATCGCCGCCGGAGGCGGGCGCCGCCGGGAAAGCCGTGGCGCGCACGGTGACGACCTTGATGGCGTCGCTGGATTGCACGGTGGCGATGGCGTTGCCGGCATAGATCGGGCGCCGGAAAGTGTCGGGCGCGACCA
Source organism: Allostellaceae bacterium (assembly GCA_035602175.1). Classification (GTDB taxonomy): domain Bacteria; phylum Pseudomonadota; class Alphaproteobacteria; order ATCC43930; family CGMCC-115725; genus REEB95. Next base: position 15,517 of record DATNMV010000153.1, on the reverse strand, counting down.
CGGCCGAGATGTCGGAAATCTGCGCCACGTCCAGGAGCGCGGCGATTCGCGGCATGACGTTCTTGCCGAAGGTGGTGGCGGGGGCGAGCAAATGCGAATAGCCCTTGGCGAGGGTCAGGACCAGCTTGGCCAGATCCTCGGCCAGGGGATGGGCATAGGCCGGATCCTCGGCCACCAGCACCTTCTTCACGCTGGCTATCTTGGAGGCCGCTTGCGCAACGCCGTCGCAGCCCTGGCCCGCGACCAGCAGATCGAGCTCGCCGCCGATCGCCTGCGCCGCCGCCACGGTGTTGAGCGTGGCCGGTTTGAGCGCCTTGTTGTCGTGCTCGGCGAGGACGAGAACGCGCATCAGATCACCCGCGCCTCGTTGCGGAGCTTGTCGACCAGTTCCTCGACCGAGGCGAGCTTGCGGCCGCCCTGGCGCTTCTGCGGCTCCTCCACCTTGAGAATCTTGAGCCGCGGCGCCGCGTCGACGCCGAGGGTTTCCGGATTCGTTTGTTCAATGGTCTTCTTCTTGGCCTTCATGATGTTGGGCAGCGAGGCGTAGCGCGGCTCGTTGAGGCGCAGATCGGTGGTCACCACCGCCGGTAGCTTGACCGCGATGGTTTCGAGTCCGCCATCGATCTCGCGCGTGACATCCGCCGAACCGTCGCCGAGGACGAGCTTTGAAGCGAAGGTCGCCTGGGCCCAGCCCAAAAGCGCCGCCAGCATCTGGCCGGTCTGGTTGCAATCGTCGTCGATCGCCTGCTTGCCCAGGATGACGAGAAGCGGCTGCTCCTTGGCGACGATCGCCTGCAAGAGCTTGGCCACTGCCAAAGGCTGAAGCTCGATGTCGGTCAAGACATGCAGCCCGCGGTCCGCGCCCATCGCCAGCGCGGTGCGGATGGTTTCCTGGCAGGATTGGTTTCCCATCGAAACCGCGACGATTTCAGTGACCTTGGCCGCCTCCTTGAGGCGCACCGCCGCCTCGACCGCGATTTCGTCGAACGGATTCATCGACATCTTGACGTTGGACGTTTCGACCCCGGTCCCGTCGGGCTTGACCCGGACCTTGACGTTGAAATCGATCACGCGTTTGACGGCGACCAGCACTTTCATGGCGGTCTGGGGCGGCTTTCCGGTTGCTTGGCAGTCGATTGTGCATGTGCACAACGCCAAGGCAAGCCCCTCGCTGCAGCGGGTCGGGCGGCGCCTTCATGCGCCGGAAGTCAGCCGTTGACCGGCAGCGCGGTGCGGTACTTCACTTGTTTGAGGGCGAAGCTGGACTTGATGCTGGCGACGCCCGGCACGCGAGTCAGGTGCTCGATCAAAAAACGCTCATAAGCCGAGAGATCGGCGATGACGACGCGCAGCAGATAATCCGCGTCGCCGGTCATGAGATAGCATTCCATCACCTCGGGCCGTTTCAGGATCACCGTCTCGAAACGTTCGAGCGCCTGCTCCACCTGACGTTCGAGCGTGACATTGACGAAGACGCTGACCGGCAGCCCGACCGCGGCCGGGTCGAGCAGCGTCACATAGCGGCGGATGACGCCCGCCGTTTCCAGTTCGCGCACGCGCCGCAGACAGGGCGACGGGCTGAGGCCGACCTTGTCGGCAAGCTCGACATTGGCGAGACGCGCATCCTCCTGCAGCAAGGCCAGGATTTTGCGATCAATGGCGTCGAGCGCAACTTGGCGCAATTTTTCACTCAAAATACACTCTCCATTGCAATTATAGCCCGGAATATCAACATATCCTTGGCATCTTCGCAATGATGTGCCGCGGAATTGCGGGTTATTCCTCTGCCATGGTCCTGCCGCAGAGAAAGCAATCCCCAGCCGCGCCGGCGAACGCGCCGCGCTTCGACATGCTGCGCGCGCTGGAACGCAAGGTGCTGTGGCTCTCGACCTGGATGATCCATCACGCCAACCACCTGCGCGAGAACCGCGACGGGCTGAAGGTGGGCGGGCATCAGGCGAGTTGCGCCTCGGCGGTGACGCTGCTGACCGCGCTTTACTTCCACGCGCTCCGGCCCGCCGACCGCGTCGCGGTCAAGCCGCACGCGGCGCCGGTCTTCCACGCCATCCAGTACCTGCTCGGGCGGCAAAGCCGCGCGGCGCTCGAGAATTTCCGCGGCTTCGGCGGCGCGCAATCCTATCCCTCGCGCACCAAGGACAAGACCGAGGTGGATTTCTCCACCGGCTCGGTCGGCCTCGGCGTCGGCATGACCCTGTTCGCAGCCTTGGTGCAGGACTATGTGCGGTTGCAGAACTTGGCGCCGAACGACCGGCCGCCCGGCCGCATGATCGCGGTAATGGGCGACGCCGAGCTCGACGAAGGCAACGTGTTCGAGGCGCTGCTTGAAGGCTCCAAGCAGGACGTGCGCAATCTTTGGTGGGTGATCGACTACAATCGCCAGAGTCTCGACGGCGTGGTCAATGACCGCCTGTTCCAGAAGATCCAGCAATTCTTCGCCACCATGGGCTGGAAAGTGGTGATGCTCAAATACGGCAAGCGGCTCGAGGCGGCTTTCGCCGGGCCGGGCGGGGAAGAGCTGCGCGGCTGGATCGACGATTGCCCGAACGATCTTTACGCCGCGCTGACCTACCAAGGTGGAGCGGCTTGGCGCGCGCGGCTGCAAGCCGATCTCGGCCATGTCCCGGGAATCGCGGGCCTGCTCGAGACGCATGACGACGAAGCGCTCCACCAGCTCATGACCAATCTCGCCGGTCATGACATGGAATCGCTGGTCGAGGCCTTCGACGCCGCTTCGGCGGACGAAACCCCGCATTGTTTCGTCGCCTATACCGTCAAGGGCTGGAACCTGCCCTTGGCCGGGCACAAGGACAATCATTCCGGACTGATGAATCCGGCGCAGGTGGCGGCTTTCAAAGCGGTGCAGCGGATTCCCGACGGCGCGGAATGGAGCCCGACCGCCGGCCTCGACGTCACACCGGAGGGGTTTCGCAGCTTCCTGGCCGGAGTGCCGATCGCCGCCGAACGCCCGGCGTTCCGTGAAAGCCACGCGCCGCTGGCGATGCCGGCGGTGAGCCTGCGCGCTTCGGCCGCAATCTCCACCCAGGAGGGCTTCGGCAAGATCATGAACGAGATCGGCCGCGCGGACGGCGAATTCGCGCGCCGCGTCGTGACCTCTTCGCCCGACGTGACGGTCTCGACAAATCTCGGCGGCTGGGTCAACCAGGCCGGCGTGTTCGCGCGCGCCGCCAAGCCCGATTTGTTCCGCGAGCGGCATCTACCCTCGGCGCAGAAATGGATCCTGGGACCGTCGGGGCGCCATATCGAGCTCGGCATCGCCGAGAACAACCTGTTCCTGCTGCTGGCGGCGCTGGGATTGGCCGAACCGCTGTTCGGCGCGCGGCTCCTGCCGGTCGGCACGCTCTACGATCCGTTCATCGCCCGTGGCCTCGATGCGCTCAACTACGCCTGTTATCAGGATGCGCGCTTCATGGTGGTGGCAACGCCGAGCGGCATCTCGCTCGCGCCCGAAGGCGGCGCGCATCAGTCGGTCGCCGAACCCTTGATCGGCATGGGGCAGCCGGGCCTGACCTATTTCGAGCCGGCTTACGCGGATGAATTGCAGGCGGCGATGGAGTGGGGCTTCGCGCACATGCAGGCGAAAGACGGCGGCTCGGTCTATCTGCGCCTGTCGACCCGACCTATTGAACAGCCACAACGATCGATGGACGCGGCGTTGAAGGATGGGATCATCGCCGGCGGCTATTGGCTGCGCGCGCCGGCGCCCGGCAGCGATCTCGCCGTGATCGCCATGGGCGCGGTGCTGCCCGAGGCGATCGAGGCGGTGGCATGGCTCGGCGAACGCAATCCGCGGGTCGGGCTTCTGGTCGTGACCTCGCCCGACCGGCTCTATGCCGGTTGGCAGGCGCGCGGCCGGCATTCGCACGCCGCCCAGCTGCTGGCGCGGTTGGCGCGCGACGCGGCGTTGGTCTCAGTGCTCGACGGCCATCCGCTGACGCTCGCCTGGCTCGGCACGGTGCGCGGGCAGCGCCTCAAGCCGCTGGGGGTTTCGCAGTTCGGCCAATCGGGCGACATCCCCGATCTCTACCGCGCCTATGGCATCGACGCCGATGCCATCTTCGAAGCGTCCCGATCTATCCAGGCCGAAGGGTCCGTCTAGCGGTTGGCGCCGGGCTTCCAGAGCACGTCCTTCTTGCCCTTGGCGTTGGCGTGGCGCGCCAGCACGAAGAGATGATCGGACAGGCGGTTGAGGTATTTGAGCGCCTCGGGGTTGACCGCCTCGGTCTTGGCGAGATCCGAAAGCAGCCTTTCGGCGCGGCGCGCGACGGTGCGCGCGAGATGCAGGCCGGCCGCCAATGCCGTTCCGGCGGGCAGTACGAAAGACTTGAGCGGCGCGAGGCCGCGGTCGATCCGGTCGATCTCCTTTTCCAGTCGCGCCACCTGGGACGCTCCGATGCGCGGGATCGCCGCCAGCTTGCCGCGCGCCTGCGCCAGATCGGCGCCGAGATCGAACAAATCGTTCTGGATGCGCGCCAGGATCGCGCCGATCTCGCCCTTGGCGTGAAGCCGCGCCAGGCCGATCGCGGCGTTGGTTTCGTCCACCGTGCCATAGGCCGCGACGCGCAGGCTCTGTTTCGGCACGCGCGTGCCGTCGCCGAGCGAGGTCTCGCCCTGGTCGCCGCTGCGGGTGTAGATACGCGACATCGTCCGGCCGGGTTCAGCGCCGGTAAAGCATCATGAAAACGGCGAACAGCAACAGCGCCAAGCCCTGGAGCCAGACGCGATAACGCATGAACATGTTCGAGCGCTTCGGATCGCCGCCGATGGCCATGTTGATGATGCCGCCGAACAGCGAGGCGAGCACGGCCAGCATGGCGAGGACGACGAGAATGGGCAGCACGATTTCCATATACCCACTATATAGCGCGCCGCGGCCCGAGGGACAGGGCGGCAATGGGCGAGGGTGGGCAAGGCGCGTTCCGGTTTGACCTGGGTCCGGGCGCGGCGGATAATGGAAAAAACAAGAAAACAGTGGCTCGTCCGCCAACCGGCGGGCGCATGCAGGGGGGAAATACGCCATGGCTGTTGCGCAGACGGTCGACGTCGCACGCATCATCGACGACCGCAAGATGGACGGGTTCATGTGGTCCCTGCTCATCTGGTCGTTCCTAATCATCATCTTCGACGGCTACGACATCGCCGCGATCTCGGCTTCCGCGCCGCTGGTGATCAAGGCGTGGGGCGTCACCAATCCCGGCGTATTCATGGGCACGGTGATCAGCGCCAGCCTGTTCGGCATGTTGTTCGGCGCGCCGGTCCTCGGATATCTGGGCGATACGTTCGGCCGCAAGCCGGCAACCATCCTGTCGAGCCTGGTCTTCGGGGTTTTCACGCTCGCCTGCTGCTGGGCCACCGATCTCGAAACGCTCCGCATCCTGCGCTTCCTGGCCGGGCTCGGCATAGGCGGCATGATGCCCAATTTGATCGCGCTCAACGCCGAATTCGCGCCCAAGCGCATCCGCGCGACGCTGGTCATTATCATGTTCTGCGGCGTGACCGCGGGCGGCGCCTTTCCGGGTTTTGCCGCAGTCTATCTGGCGCCCACCTATGGCTGGCAGGTGATCTACTTCATCGGCGGCGTGCTGCCGATTCTGATGGCGGTGCTGGCGCTGTTCTTCCTGCCGGAATCGCTCAAATACCTGGTCGTGCGCAACAAGCGCGCCAGGGCGGTCAAGCTGGTGAAGCGCCTGGCGCCGACCCTGACCGTCGGCTCGGATTCCCAATTCATCATCGCCGACGAGCGCAAGGTAAGCAGCATCTCGCCCCTCCAGCTGTTCCGCGGCGGTCTCGCCTTCATCACGCCGCTGCTCTGGCTGTGCTTCTGCATGAACCTGATGGGCTTCTATTTCATGGTCGCCTGGATGCCCACCATCCTGCGTAACACCCAAGTGCTGACGCCGGACGACGCCCAGTTCGCCACCGTCTTGATCCAGATCGGCGGCACGGTCGGGGGATTGCTCTTGGCGCGGCCGATGGACAAGAGGGGCTTCGTACCGGTCACGGTGTTGTTTGCGCTCGCCATTCCGGCGATCGCTGCCATCGGTTATTTTGCCGACCAGTCGAAGACCCTGGTGCTGGTGGCGTCCTTCGTCGCCGGCTTCGCCGTGCTGGGCCTGCAATTCGGCATCAATGCCGCTTCGGGCATGATCTATCCGACCGCGGTGCGCTCCAACGGTTCAGGCTGGGCCTTCGGCATCGGCCGCTTCGGCTCGATCCTCGGGCCGATCCTCGGCGGCTATTACGTCGCCCAGCATCTGCCGCTTAATCAGCTCTTCCTGCTGTGGACGATTCCGAGCTGCATCGGCTTCGTCTCGGCGCTGATCCTGACCCTGCTCTATAGAAGCCGTTTCAAGGGTCTCGGTCTCGGCCTGCGTGAGGCGCAGGAAGCGGCGGAATAGCCTCTTAGTTTGCTTCGCACGACGCCCCGGGCCTGAAGTAGATTCGGCCCGGGCCGTGCTACGCGGGGGAGTCACATCATGCCTGAAACCGATTTCGCGCGGCTGGCGCCGGCGAAGGGAGCGCGCGTTGCCGTGCTCGGCGGCTGCGGCGGCATCGGCCGGGCGCTGGTGCAGACCGCCATCGGCATCGGATTGAAGGTGGCGGTGCTTGACCTGCCGCGTTCGATCGCGGAAGCGCCGCCGGCCGAGGGCGCGGCGCTGTCGCTTCCGCTCGACGCGACCGACGAGACCCAGGTGAGCAACGCCTTCGCGCGCCTGGGCGAGGCATTCGGCGGCGGGCTCGACGGACTGGTCAATCTCGCGGGATTTCCGAACCGGCACGTCCCGTTCAGCGAGCTGTCGCTCGCCGAATGGGACGAGACGGTGAACGGCAGCCTGCGCACCACATATCTCTCCTGCCGCGCGGCGCTGCCGTTGCTCAAGGCTTCGGTGCGGGCGGGCGGATCTCCCGCCATCGTCAACACCGCCTCGGGCCTGGCAGCGCGCCCGCTGCCCGGGCTTTCCGCCTATGCCGCGTCCAAGGCCGCGGTGGCGAATTTCACCAAGACCCTGGCGCTCGAAATCGCGCCGCAGATCCGCGCCAACACCGTCGCGCCCGGCGCCGTCGATACGCGCTTTCACGAAGGCGGCACCGGCCGGGCTCCCGATCTGCCGAATGCCGCGCCGCGGATGGACCGCCAAGCCTATGCCCGGCTCGTGCCGCTCGGGCGCATGGCGGTTGCGGGCGACATCACCGGCCCGATCCTGTTCCTGCTCGGGCCGGGATCGTCCTTCGTCAACGGCCAGGTGCTGCACGTCAATGGCGGCGGGTTGATGCCGTAAATTAATAATAGAGTTTGCTTCGCACGGCGGTGCGGGCCTTAAAAAGTCTTTACTACTTTCGCTTCGCAAGACGCCGATGCGCGGAGTATGCGCATCGGTTTTGCTACGCGTATTGTAATTCATAAGCGTGCTTATTATATTGGCGCTTATGACAAAATCGTCCAAAATCGTCCTCGGCTTTGATTACGAGCGCGCCCTCGGCTTCGTGCTGTACGAGACGGCGCGACTGTTCAACAAACGTTTCGACCAGAAGGCGCGCACCATCGGATTGACCCGCGCGCAATGCCAGGTGCTGTTCCGCCTCGCCGTGCACGAGGGCTTGAACCAGGCGCGCATCGCCGAGTTGCTGGAGATCGAGCCGATCTCGCTCGCGCGGCTGATCGACCGCATGGAGGAGGCGGGTTGGGTCGAGCGCCGGCCCGATCCCGCCGACCGGCGCGCGCGGCTCTTGTATCTCACCGCCAAGGCCAAGCCGGTGTTCGAACGCATGATCGCGGTCGGGTTCGAGACCCGCGCCGAGGCGCAGGCCGGTTTGTCGAACGCGGAACGCGAGAAGCTGGTCGACCTGCTGCTGCGGGTGCGTGGCAATCTTTCCGAAAAGAGCGCCGACGGCGGAGAGCAGGCCCGATGATCGACGCCAACGAACCCGGCGAGGAAAACAGACGCTTCGGGCGCATGGGTACCCGCCGCCAGCGGCTGCTGCTTCTCATCGCGGGGCCGCTCGTGGTGCTCGCGGTCGCGGCTTATCTCTATCTCAGCGGCGGCCGTTACGCCTCGACCGACGACGCTTATGTGAAGGCCGACAAGATCTCGGTCAGCGCCGATGTCGGCGCCCGCGTCGTCGAGGTCGATGTCGGCGACAACCAGCCGGTCAAGGCCGGCGATGTGTTGTTCCGGCTCGATGATCGGCCTTTCCGCATCGCGCTCGAACACGCCCAGGCGAATCTCGCCGCGGTCAGGCTGCAGGTCGAAGGCCTCAAGGCGAGCTACCGCCAGAAGCAGGCCGACATCAAGGCGGCGGTCGACACGCTGGCCTACCGCCAGGGCGAATTCGATCGCCAGCAGCAGATGCTAGCCGGTCACGTGACCTCGCAGGCGCGGTTCGACGAAGCCAAAAACAACCTCGACGTCGCGCGCCAGCAAGTCGCCGGCAATCAGCAGCAGCTCGCCAACGTGCTGGCGAGCCTCGCCAACGATCCGGACATCGAGACCGACAAGCATCCGCTGGTGCAGCAGGCGCAGGCGCAGGTCGACCAGGCGGCGCTCGATTTGTCGTACACCGTGGTCGCGGCGCCGGCCGACGGCATCGTCACCAAGGTGGCGAATTTGCCGGTGGGCGAATATTTGAACGCCTCGGTGCCGGCCTTTTCGCTGATCTCGACCAGCAATATCTGGATCGAGGCCAATTTCAAGGAAACCGACCTGACCCACATGCTGCCGGGCGACAAGGCGACGGTGGATGTCGACACCTATCCGGACAAGACCTTCACCGCGCATGTCGAATCGATCGGCGCCGGCACCGGCTCTGAATTCTCGGTGCTGCCGCCGCAGAACGCCACCGGCAACTGGGTCAAGGTGGTGCAGCGTATCCCGGTGCGCCTGGTCATCGATAATCCCGATCCGGCCCGGCCGTTGCGCGCCGGCATGAGCGCCAATGTCGAGGTCGATACCGGCTATTCGCGCATTACCGGCTGGCACAAGCCCGCGCCGCCGCCCACACCCGCACCCGCGGCGGAGCAGCAAACCACCAGCCCCGCGTCCGCGCCCGCACCCGCGGCGGAGCAGCAGAATATGAGTCCGGAGCCGCAAACTCCAATCCCGCCGGCGCCGCCCTCCGGCGCGGATCAAACCGGCCCGCCCGCCGCCAGTATCCGCGATAAGCCATGAATCCGCCGCCGCAAGCGGGAGAAGAGGTCGCCCATCGCGGCCTGATCACGGTTTCGATCATGCTGGCGACCATCATGCAGGCACTGGACACTACCATCGCCAATGTCGCGTTGCCCGACATGCAGGGCAGCCTGTCGGTCGCGCAGGACCAGATCGCGTGGGTGCTGACCTCCTACATCGTCGCCGCCGCGGTGGCGACGCCGATGTGCGGCTGGCTCGCCCTGCATTATGGCCGCAAGCGGCTGTTCCTGGTCTCGATCGCGGGCTTCACCGCCGCCTCGGCGCTGTGCGGCATCGCCGGCGACATTGATGAGATGGTGATTTTCCGCCTGTTGCAGGGCGTGTTCGGCGCGGCGTTGGTGCCGCTGTCCCAGGCCGTGCTGCTCGACATCAATCCGCGCGAGAAGCATGCACAGGCGATGGCGATCTGGGGCGCCGGCATCATGCTGGGCCCGATCCTGGGGCCGACGCTCGGCGGCTATCTCACCGACGAATACAACTGGCGCTGGGTGTTCTATATCAACGTGCCGATCGGCATCGTCTGCTTCCTCGGCATGTTGGCGTTCCTGACCGAGACGCGGATCGACCGCTCACGCTCTTTCGATTTCTTCGGCTTCTTCATGCTGAGCGTCGCGGTGGGCGCGGCGCAGATGCTGCTCGACCGCGGCGAGCTCAAGGACTGGTTCGATTCGACCGAGATCCGGGTCTATTTCGCCCTGGTCGTCGCCTGTTTCTGGGTGTTCGCGTTCCACACCGCCATGGCCGACAATTCGTTCCTCAACCGGGCTCTGCTGAAGGACCGGAATTTCGTCGTCGGCTGCATTTTCATCGCCGTGGTCGGCGTGGTGCTGTACGGCACGCTCGCGCTGATGCCGCCCTTCCTGCAGGATCTCTACGGCTATCCCACGGTGACGTCCGGCCTCGTGCTGGCGCCGCGCGGCGTTGCCACCATGGTCGGCATGCTGATCGTCGGGCGGTTGTCGGGCCGCGTGGATGTCCGTCTGATGCTGCTGTTTGGATTCATCGTCACCTCTTACTCGTTGTGGCAGATGGGCCAGTTCTCGGCCGATATGGGCATGGCGCCGATCCTGATCACCGGAATCGTCCAGGGCTTCGGCATGGGCTTTTTGTTCGTGCCGCTCACCACCGTCGCCTTCACCACGCTCGACGTGCGACTCAGGACCGAAGGCGCGGGCATCTTCAGCCTGATCCGCAACGTCGGCGCCTCGATCGGCATCTCCGTCGTCGAAAGCGATCTCGCGCGGGGCATCCAGGAGAATCACCAGGCGATCGCGGCGAATGTCTCGCCCTACAACGCGCCGCTGCTCCGGCCCGGGGTGCAGGCCTTCTGGGACATTCACAGCACGGCCGGGCTCGCCGCGCTCGACACCGAAATCAACCGGCAGGCGTCGATCATGGCCTATCTCAACGATTTCCTGCTAATCATGGCGATCGCCATCGCCTCGATGCCGTTGCTGCTGCTGTTGCGGCGGGCCAAGCCCGCGTCGGGCGCGCCGCCGCCGGTGGAATGACTATCTTTGCTTCGCACGACGGCGACCATTTTCGGTCGCGCTCGCAGCCGCCACACCAACCCTGCTCGCGCGATCGAGGTCAACCTGTGCTGCGCTAGTCGCTCTCCAGAGCCTGGCGGAAGATCGCGGGATCGAAATCGGCGCTGCCGTCCTTGCCCGCGCGCCGGACGTTGAGATCGAGCCGCGACGCCGCCAGCAGCGCGGTCTCGGACAGCAATCCGCCCTCGTCAGGATCCTCGATGGCGAGCTTGGCGAGGGACGGGGCCGTCGCCAGCAAACGGAACAGCGCGGTCACGCGCAGGAACAGCGCCAGCGTCACCGCCACGCCGGTGTCCAGATTCTGGGCGATGAGGTCGAGCACGGCGCGGGTGTCGATCTCCACCGGCTCGCTTTCGCCATCCTCGTCCACCACCACGTCGCGGCTCAGCCCGTCGAGATATTCGCCGAACAGGAACACCGCCGAGGACAGCAATTCGGGCTCGACCGGCGGCACGCGCGGCGGCATCTGGAAAGGTGGAGTTTCGCCCATCGGCCGCGAACTTCGCCGCTCCGGTCCCGGGATGCAACGATATTTCTTAGATGGTTTCGCCCGTCGGGTGCTACGGATGTGGCGCGGGCTTCGGGGCCGCGATAGATTGGCGGCAAAAGGTGGCCATCACCACCCGCTAGAGGAGGCGGATGGGCGCGGAGCATTGATTGAGCGAGAGTCCACGTCCCCCGCAGCGCGAACGTTCGGCCAGCCTGATCGAGCTTGCCGCCGCGGCGCTGGTCATCGGCACCGTCACCGGCTTCCTCACCGTCGGCCTGCGCGCGGTGGTGGCGGCCATTCATAACCTGTTCTTCCTCGGCGAGTTCTCGTTCTATTACAACCCGAACCTGCACACGCCTTACGGCTGGCTCGGGCCGCTGGTCGTGCTGTCGCCGGCGGTGGGCGGACTCGCCGTGATCTGCCTGATGCGGCTGCAACCGCCGGACCGGCGGGGCCAGGGCGTCTCCGACATCATCGATGCGATCTACAACCGCGAGGGACTGGTGCGCTCGCTGTCGGCGATCGTCAAATCGCTCGCCGCCGGCATCCAGAGCGGCACCGGCGGCTCGGTCGGGCTCGAGGCGGCCAGCGTGCAGATCGGCGCAGCGCTGTCCTCGCGTTTCGGCCGCCTGATACGGCTCGAGCAGTGGCAGCGCCTGACCCTGGTGGCGGCGGGCGCGGCGGCGGGACTCGCCGCCGCCTTCAACGCGCCGCTCGGCGCCACCGTCTTCGCCATCGAGCTGATGATGCCCGAGATCAGCGCCCGCACATTGTTGCCGGTGACCATCGCCGCCGGCGCGGGCACCTTCGTCTCGCGCTTCTACAACGGCCTGCAGCCCACATTCCTGGTCGAAACCGTGACCGCTACCCATTTCCGCCTTTCGGGCGTGCTGAGCCTGTTGCCCTACGCCGTCTTCGGAATCGTTCTCGGCTTCGCCTCGTGGCTCATGATCTGGCTGGTCGGCTGGGTCGAGCGCAAATCCGTCAGGATCTCGCCGACTCCGATCCTGCGCCACGTCATCGGCATGACGTTCGTGGGACTGATTTTCTACGGCCTGATGCTGACGACCGGACATTATTACGTGCAGGGGCCGAGCTATGCGCTGCTGCAGGACATCCTGCGCGGCGAGATGACCGCGCTCTGGCTGTTCCTGCTGCTGTTCGTGGCCAAGCTCGTCGCCAGCGTCGTTACCATCGGCTCGGGCGGTTCGGGCGGAACCTTTTCCGCGGCCTTGGTGCTGGGCGGCACGCTCGGCGGCGCGATGGGCGTCGTCACGCAGACGGCGTGGCCCGACCTCAACACTTCGATCACCGACTTCGCCATCGTCGGCATGGCGGGCATGCTCGGCGGCACCATCGGCGCGGCGATGACCGCCATCGTCATGGTGTTCGAGCTGACCCGCGACTACAACGTCATCGTGCCGATGATTCTCGTCGTCACCATCGCGATCACCGTGCGCCGGGCGTTGTTGCGGCAATCGATCTACACCTGGAAACTGGTCGAAGAGGGCCGCGAGGTGCCGGACTCGCTCCAGGCCAGCGTCTACCGCATCCGCAAGGCCGAGCGCTCGATGTCGACGGATTTCAAGATCTATCCCGCCTCGGCCACGCTCGACGAGGCCATCACCGCGCTGGAGGAAACCGGGCGGCCGCTCTACATCATGATCGGCGACGGCAGGCGGCTGGCGGGCTATTTGCGCCTCGATCCGGGCTTCAAGCTGTGGGAGGCGCGCGACGCCAACGCCAGGCTGGGCGACGTCGCCCGCACCGATTACACGCTGGCGCGGCCGACCGACACCATGACCGAGGTGATCGGCCGGCTTTCGCGCCACGGCGCGCGCCTCGCCATCGTCGTGCGGCCGCGCGCTCGGGTGCCGCGGGTCGAGGACATCGCCGGCGTCATCGCCCTCGAAACCATGGGGGAATCGGTGATCGACGCGATCAACCCCTTCGCGCCGCGCCGCCAGCGAAATCCCTTCCCGCGACTCTACCGCGGCCGCGTCTTTCGGCCGATCGAGCGCTGGCGCCGCTGGCGCGCCCGCTCGGGCGGCGATGTTCCGAAATAGGCTAAGATCAGCCCGGCTCGCCGGTGTCGGGCGCGAGATTCGCCGCCTTGATGCCGGCGACGGCGCAGGCCTCGTCATTGTCCGAAATGTCGCCGCTGATGCCGACCGCGCCCAGGATCTGGCCGTCGGCCGCCCGGATCAGCACGCCGCCCGGCACCGGCACGACGCGGCCGCCCGAGGCCGCGGTCAGAGCCTGGATGAAATGGGGTGCTGCGGCCACACGGCGCGCGAATTCCCGCCCGCCGAAGCCCATGCCGAGACAGCCCCAGGCCTTGCCGGTGGCGATCTCGAAGCGCAACAGCGAGGAACTGTCCTCGCGCTTGAAGGCGACCAAAAATCCTCCCGCATCCAGCACGGCGACGGTCAAGGGCTTGAATTTCTGGGCGCGGCCGTGCTCCAGCGCCTTGTCGACAATGACCGAAGCCTGGGCCAGGGTGATATTGCTCATCGATTATGCTCCCGTTGGGTGTCCGGTTGGCTATGATAGGGAAAGGGCGCGGCCAAGGAAACGCGCCATTTGCTTTTAGGGCAGGGGGAAACAGCTTATGTCGAAACTGCGCTTGACGGTGGCGTGCTGGGATTACGACCGCACCAACGCCTTGGCCAACGGCACCATCCAGGCCGAGGGCATGGATCTCAATTTCCTCCCCCTGGTGGTGGAAGAGACCTTCTGGCGCATGTTGCGCCACAAGGAATTCGACGCCGCCGAGATGTCGCTATCCTCCTATTCGGCCTCGCTGTTGAAGGAGCATCCGGAGTTCATCGCCATTCCGGTCTTTCCCTCGCGCATGTTCCGCCATTCCTGTTTCGTGGTCTCGGCCAAAAGCGGCATCAAGGAACCCAAGGATCTGCTGGGAAAGCGCATCGGCAATCCGGAATGGCAGCTCACCGCCATCGTCTGGATGAAGGGCATCCTGCAGGACGAGTACGGCATCGACATATCGGCGGCGCAATATCTCACCGGCGGCGAAGAGGAGCCGGGCCGGGTGGAAAAGCAGAAGATCGACCTGCCGGCGAAGTTCAAGGTTTCATCCATCGGTCCGACCCAGACCCTGTCGCGCATGATCGCCGATGGCGAGATCGACGCGATCTATGCGCCGCGCCTGCCTTCGACGTTCTATTCCGAGCCCGACAAGGTGAAACGGCTGTTTCCGAATTACGTCGAGGTCGAGCAGGCCTATTACCGCAAGACCAAGATCTTCCCGATCATGCACACGGTGGTGCTGCGGCGCGAACTCTACGAGGCCAACCGGTGGGTCGCCCTGTCCCTGACCAAGGCTTTCATCGCGGCGCAGAAGAAGACCTATGCCGATCTCGACTTGATTGCTTCGCAGAAAACCATGCTGCCCTGGCAAAGCGCGCATCTGGAAGAGACCAAGCGATTGATGGGCAAGGAATGGTGGCCCAACGGCCTCGAGCCCAACCGCCACACGCTCGACACTTTTCTGCGCTATCACCATGAGCAAGGTCTGTCGAAACGCCGCCTCAAGCCCGAGGAGTTGTTCGCGCCTGAAACCCTGGAAGCCTTCAAGATTTGAATCGGATCTTGCCATGGTGATGCTCCGTCGTTTCCTTTCCGCCGCGTTCCTTGCCGCGGCGGTCGGATTCGGCGCCGCGTCCGCCGTGGCGCAGGGGAACCAGGTGCCGGGCGTAGACGCGCCGGGTGTTGCGCATCGCGTTACGGCCGCCGACATGCCGGCTCCCTATGCCACGCCCTCGGCGCGCAACGGGCCGCGCATCGTGGAGCAGCCGCCGGGCGCCGCGCTCAAGGTTCCCGCGGGATTTTCGGTTTCGGCTTTCTTCACCGGCTTGACCAATCCGCGCGAACTCAGGACCGCGCCCAACGGCGATATTTTCGTCGCCGAAAGCCAGGCCGGACGCATCCGCATCATCCGCGCGCCCGCCGGCGCCGCGCGCGCCCAACAGGATTCGATCTTTGCCCAGGGCCTCGACCGGCCCTTCGGCATCGTCTTTTATCCGCCCGGACCCGATCCGCATTACGTCTATGTCGCCAACACCGATTCGGTGGTGCGCTTTCCCTATCAGAGCGGCGATCTGAAGGCGAGTGGCGGTCCCGAAACCGTCATCGCCAATCTGCCACATAATGGCGGGCATTGGACGCGCAGCCTCGCCTTCTCGCCCGACGGCGAGACGCTTTATGTCAGCGTCGGCTCGAGCAGCAAT
>DATNMV010000152.1:0-2511 GCA_035602175.1 Allostellaceae bacterium | reverse complement strand
CCTGGTCATGTTCGAGGTCGATGCTCGCTCCGGCACGGTAATCCGAGCATGAGCCGTGGATCATCGCCGGCTCGCGCCAGCAGCGCCGGTAATCGGCCAGCATCTCCGGGTCGAAATCCTCCACCCGAGCCGCGCCCCAGCCGACCAGGCAGGTCTCGTAGAAGAAGTCGGGGTCGTTGCCGATCAGGCGCTCGGGGAAAGGTTCGGGCTGAGACAGGAAATACCAGTGCCAATAGGCGCCGGCGACGTGGCGGTTGGTTTCCATGAACATGGCATAGGTGGGCACGATGTCGAGCACGGCCAGCGACAACACGGTCGCGGAATGGTCGAGCGCCATGCGGTGGGCGGTGCGGCCGCCGCGATCGTGGCCCACCACATGAAAGCGCGCGAAACCGAGGTGGCTCATCAACGCGACCTGGTCCGCCGCCATGGCGCGGAAGGCATAGTTGGATTTATCGGGCAGGCATTTGGGCTTGAAGGAATCGCCGTAGCCGCGCAAATCGGCGCAGACCACGGTGAACCGCTTGGCCAGGAGCGGTGCGACCCGCGCCCATTCGACCAGGTTCTGCGGAAAGCCGTGCAACAGCAACAGCGGCGGTCCGTTGCCGCCCACGACGCAGTTGATCGTGATCTCGCCGATCGGGATGGGTTTGCGCGCGAAGCCCTCGAACACGGCGCCTCCCGGCCTATTCCTTGGCCGGCTTGGCCTTCTTTTCGCGCTTCTCGGTCTTCGGCTTGGCTTCGCCCTTGGCCTTGGTTTTGACCTCGGCTTGGCCTTCGTCCTTGTCCGCTTTCTTTCTGGCCTTGGCCGCCTTCTTTTCCGCTTTTTCGGCGGCGGAATCGGCCGCTTCGTCCGGGGCGGCCGTTGTCTCGCCTTCGGGGCGGCGTTGCGCCTCTTGCGCAAGCTGGATCGGATTGATGCCCTTGGCCTGCATCTCGGCCTCTTCGGCCGATTGCGCCACGTTGACGGTGACTTGAACCGCGACCTCGGGATGCAGTACGACGCGGACCGGATGGCGGCCGAGCGCCTTGATCGCCTTGTCGAGCGTCACCTGGCCGCGCGTCACGGTGAAGCCCGCCTCGGTCACGCCGTCGGCGATGTCGCGCGCCGAGACCGAACCGTAGAGCTGACCGTTTTCGCCCGCCTGGCGGATAAGCACGACCGAGACACCGTTCATCTTCTGCGCCACCTGCTCGGCCTCGCTGCGCCTATGCAGATTGGCGGTCTCGAGCTGCGCGCGGCGCTGTTCGAAAATGGCGAGATTTTCCTTGGTCGCGCGCAGCGCCTTCTTCTGCGGCAAGAGGAAATTCCGGGCGAAACCGGGGCGCACTTTCACCACCTGGCCCATTTGGCCCAGCTTCTCGACGCGCTCGAGCAGGATGACTTCCATCATGACCAGTCTCCTACTTCAGATTGTAGGGCAGGAGGCCGAGAAAGCGCGCGCGTTTGATCGCCTGCGCCAGCTCGCGCTGCTTGCGGGTCGAAACCGCGGTGATGCGCGACGGCACGATCTTGCCGCGCTCGGAGATGAAGCGTTGCAGCAGCTTCACGTCCTTGTAGTCGATCTTGGGGGCGTGCGGGCCCGAAAACGGGCACGACTTGCGCCGGCGGAAAAACGGCCGCCGTGCCCCGCCGCCGCCCGAACGCTCGCCGCCGCGGTCGCCGCCGCGGTCGCCGCCGCGTCCACCGCGTTCGCCGCGCTCCATGTCGTCGCTCATACCTCGCCTCCCTCGACTTCGGGCACGAGGCCTTCGCGCGGCTCGCGCTCGAAGCGCGGACGGCGGTCGCCACGGTCGCCGCGATCGCGGTCGCCACGCTCGCGGTCGCCGCGGTCGCGGTTCTGCATCACCGCCGACGGGCCTTCCTCGAGCGCTTCGACGCGCACGGTGAGGTAGCGCAATACGTCTTCGTTGATGCGCATGTTGCGCTCAAGCTCGTTCACCGCCGCCGGCGGCGCGTCGAGGTTGAACAGCATGTAGTGGCCTTTGCGGTTCTTCTTGACGCGGTAGGCGAGATTCCGGAGGCCCCAATATTCGCGCTTGGTCACCGTGCCGCCGTGCTGGGCGACGATGCCGGCGAAGCTTTCGGCCAAGGCCTCGACCTGCGCCGCGGACACGTCCTGGCGTGCAATGAAAACGTTTTCGTAAAACGGCATGGGTCGGCGTAACTCCTTTTGGCTGTTGATGGCCCGGCGCTGGTCACCCATCCTTTCGGAATGGTCCGACGGTCAGCCGCCCGAGCCTAGCCGGCATTGGCCGGCAAGGAGGCGGCGGACTATACACGAACTCCGGCGCCGTGCAACCCGCTGGCTGACAAGGCTTTTAGCCGGCGTTTATATACTTGACAAAGAACCGATCAATGGCTAGATTGGGGTCATTGATGGGAGATGACCATGACCGCCGATCTGACTAACCCCGTGTTCCAGGACGAAGCCAAGGCGAGGGAATGGCTTGAAGCGAGCCGCTGGCCCAATGGCCCGGTTTGCGCCCATTGCGGTGCTACGGCTGATC
>DATNMV010000151.1:0-8347 GCA_035602175.1 Allostellaceae bacterium | reverse complement strand
TTCGCGAAGGTTGTTGCGGATGGCCGCGATCTGGTCGTTGAGTTCAGCCAAGCGGTCCTTATCGGGCATGAAGATTCTCCTTGGTCAGGGTTTGCAGTCCTGCATTGCGGCCGCCACCATAGCGCCGATGATTCCGCCGTGTCACCGGCCGGCGTTTCCGGCATTCGCCCGGCGTGCGCGATGCCGGCGACTTGACCCCCGTGCGGGGGCGGCGGAGTATGCGCCCTAACGCTTAAAAGACTAAGCCAGGGGGAGAGACGCGCCTGATCGACTTCGACACCGATCCCGGACGCTACCGTCATTGGAAACTCTCGGCCGAGGGGCCGGTCGCCACGCTGAAGCTCGACGTGGCGGAAGAGGGCGGTCTCGCGCCCGGCTACAAGCTCAAGCTCAACTCCTACGATCTCGGCGTCGACATCGAACTGGCCGACGCGCTCAACCGCATCCGCTTCGAGCACCCCGCGGTGCGCGTCGTCGTCCTCACCAGCGCCAAGGAGCGCCTGTTCAGCGCCGGCGCGAACATCTACATGCTGGGATCGTCGTCGCACGCCTTCAAGGTCAATTTCTGCAAGTTCACCAACGAGACGCGCAACGGCATGGAGGATTCGAGCCGGCATGACGGCTTGAAATTCCTGGCCGCGGTCAACGGCGCCTGCGCCGGCGGCGGCTACGAGCTGGCGCTGGCCTGCGACCAGATCGTCATGATCGACGACCGCTCCTCGACGGTGAGTCTGCCCGAGGTGCCGCTGCTCGGCGTGCTGCCGGGCACGGGCGGGCTGTCGCGCCTCACCGACAAGCGCAAGGTGCGCCGCGACCTGGCCGATCTGTTCTGCACGACCTCCGAGGGCGTGCGCGCCGGCCGCGCCAAGGAATGGAATCTGGTCGACGCGGTGGCGCCGCCGCAGCGCTTCGCCGATCTGGTGCGCGAACGCGCGCTCGATCTCGCCCAGACCAGCGAACGGCCCGCAGGCGCCAAGGGCGTGTCCTTGCCGCCGCTCGAACGCCGGATCGACGACCAGGGCTATCGTTATCCGCACGTCACGGTGACGATCGACCGTCCGGCCCGCCGGGCCACGCTCACCGTGGCGGGGCCGGACAAGGTTCCGCGCGGCATCGACGAAATCCTGGCCCAGGGCGCCGCGTGGTGGCCCTTGGCGCTGGCGCGCGAGCTCGACGACGCGATACTCCTGTTGCGGCTCAACGAGAACGCGCTCGGCACGCTGGTGCTGAAGACCAGCGGCAGCGCCGACGCCGTGCTGGCGAGCGACGCGCTGATGCTGCGGGAGCGCGGCCACTGGCTGGTGCGCGAGACCATCGGCTATCTGCGGCGCACGTTGCAGCGCCTCGATTTGTCCGCCAAGAGCCTGATCGCGCTTATTGATCGCGGCTCGTGCTTCGCCGGCACGTTGTTCGAGCTGGCGCTCGCCTCCGACCGCTCCTACATGCTCGATCTGGGCGCCGGCAACAATGAATCGCCGCGCGTGACGCTGGGCGAGGCGAATGCCGGGCTTTATCCGATGGTGAACGCCTTGTCGCGGCTCGAAACCCGTTTCTGCGGCGAGCGGCCGCCGGCGGCATCGGCGCTGAAGCATGCGGGCGCGGCGCTCGACGCAGCATCCGCGCGCGATCTCGGCCTCGTCACCGGCGCGCCCGATGCACTCGACTGGGAAGAGGAAATCCGGCTCGCGCTCGAGGAGCGCGCGCATCTCTCGCCCGACGCGCTCACCGCGCTCGAGGCCAATCTGCGCTTCGCCGGGCCGGAAACCATGGAAACGCGCATCTTCGGCCGGTTGTCGGCCTGGCAGAACTGGATCTTCACCCGGCCCAACGCCACCGGCGCGGAAGGCGCCTTGAAGCGCTTCGGCACCGGCCAACGGCCGCGCTTCGATTGGGACCGGGTCTAGGAAACGCCATGGCGATCGACTACCAGACGCGCATCCCCAACAACGTCGATCTCGGCGCCAACGCCACGCTGCAACGCGCGCTCGAGCATTGGCAGCCGCGCTTTCTCGATTGGTGGCGCGAGATGGGGCCGTCCGATTTCCGCGACGCCGGGGTCTATCTGCGCACCGCCACCTCGGTCGACGCCAAGGGCTGGGCCACCTGGGGCGAGGTGAAGATGCCGGATTACCGCTGGGGCATCTTCCTCGCCGAGCCCGAGCCCGACCGCTGCATCGGCTTTGGCGACGTGATGGGCCAGCCCGCCTGGCAGCAGGTTCCGGGCGAGCATCGCGCCACGCTGCGCCGGCTGATCGTGACCCAGGGCGACACCGAGCCCGCCTCGGTCGAGCAGCAGCGGCTGCTGGGCCACACCGCGCCCTCGCTCTACGATTTGCGCAGCCTGTTCCAGGTCAATGTCGAGGAAGGCCGCCATCTCTGGGCCATGGTCTATCTGCTGCACGCTTATTTCGGCCGCGACGGCCGCGAGGAGGCGGAGGAACTGCTCTCGCGCCACTCGGGCAACGCCGACCGCCCGCGCATCCTGTCGACCTTCAACGAGCCGATCGAGGACTGGCTGTCCTTCTTCATGTTCACCTACTTCACCGACCGCGACGGCAAGTTCCAGCTCATGAGCCTGGCGGAAAGCGGCTTCGATCCGCTGTCGCGCACCTGCCGTTTCATGCTGATGGAAGAGGCGCATCACATGATGGTGGGCGTCAACGGCATCTCGCGCATCGTCCAGCGCACGCTCGAAGTAATGAAGGAGTTCAAGACCGACGCGCCCGACAAGGTGCGCGCGGCCGGCGCCATCGATTTGCCGACCATCCAGCGTTATCTCAATTTCTGGTTCAGCTCCTCGCTCGACCTGTTCGGCGCCGAAGTGTCCACCAACGCCGCGTCCTATTTCGCCGCCGGCATCAAGGGCCGGCCCGACGAAGGCCGCTACGACGATCACCGCTGTCTCGAGAGCACTCTCGCCGTCGAAATGCCCGGCGGCGTCGAGCAGGTGCCGCTCCGGAACGCCATGAACGAGGTGATGCGCCTTTCCTATGCCCGCGATTGCGACGTCGGCGTGCGGCGCTGGAACAAGTTCATCGAAGAGGCGGGTTACGGTTTCCGCCTCGCCTTGCCGAGCCCGCGCTTCAACCGCAGCCTCGGCGCCTGGTCGGGCGTCCCGGTCGACCCGGCGGGCAAGGCGGTCGCCAAGCCGGAATGGGAACGGCACCGGGACGAATGGCTGCCCGCGCCGTCCGACCGCGATTTCGTCAAGAGCCTGATGAAGCCCGTCATCGCCCCGGGCAAGATGGCGGGCTGGATAGCGCCGCCGGATCGCGGCATCAACAAGCTCGCCGTCGAGCACGAATACGTCCGCTGGGGGTAAATTCCCCTTGTCTCTTTCCATCGCCATCGTCGGCAGCGGCCCCGCCGGTTGCGCGCTGGCCGAAAGGCTGCACAAGAAATCGCCCGGAACGCGCATCGACGTGATCGAGCGATGCCCCGCGCCCTTCGGCCTGCTGCGCGCCGGCGTGGCCCCGGACCGGCCGAAGGACAAGGCGCGCGCCAAGGGAATGGAGCGCGCCCTGGCGCAGAAGAACGTCGTCTTCTGGGGCAATGTCGAATTGGGCCGCGACGTGTCGCTCGAGGAGCTGCGCCCGCTTTACGACGCGGTGGCGCTCGCGACCGGCGCGCCGCAGGACCGGCGGCTCAAGGTTGCGGGCGAGGATCTGCCCGGCGTGATGACGTCGGGCGCGCTGATGCGCTGGCTCAACGGCGAGGCCGAAGCCCCGCCGCCGCGTCTCGATCAGATCCGCAGCGTCATCCTGATCGGCCAGGGCAGCGTCGCGCTCGAGATCGCGCGCCTCCTGGCCAAGAGCGAGAAGGAGCTGGCGCGCGCCGAACTCGCTCCCGAAACCGCCGCCGCCTTGGCCGCCATGCCCTTGAAGACCGTTCATGTCGCGGGTTATCGCGGCCCGTTGGATTCGCGCTTCGCGCCCGCCGAGCTCGCCGCGTTCAAGAAACTCGCCCGCGCGCAGCTTCAGATCGAAGCCGATGCGCTCGCCCTCCCGCCTGAAACCAAGCCCGGCGTCGAGGCCAAAAAGCTCCTGGCGCTCTTCAAGGGCTTCGCCAAGGCGAAGCGCGATGATTCGAAACTCGCCATCCGCCTGCATTTCGGCCTCAGGCCCTTGCGCTTCGATGGCGGCGCCGGGGTCGAACGCGTGCTGTTCACCCGGCCCGACCGGCTCGGCCAGAACCTCGCGCTCCGGGCCGAGCTGGTGGTGAGCTGCATCGGCTTCCAGGGCGGCGTCGCCAACAAGGCGGGGTTGGCCGCGCCCGGGCTTTACGCCGCCGGCTGGGCCGGCGGCGGCGCGCGCGGCACCATCGCCGACACGATCGCGCAGGCGCGCGGCGTGGCCGACCGCATCCTGGCCGAAATCAAGCCGCAAAACCGCCCCGGACGCCCCGCTCTGGCGAAGCTGCTGGCGGAGCGCGGCGTCGAGCCTGTTGATCTCGCCGGCTGGCGGCGCATCGACCGCGCCGAAATCGCGCGCGCGGCCAAGCCCCGGCCGCGGCGCAAAATCGCCGCCCTCAAGGAATTGTTAACCATAGCCCGGTCTCCCCAAGGCCGGCTTCTTTAAGTTCCCTTCACCACTGCCGGGCCAATATCCGGGCATGAAATTCTCCCCCGGATTGCGATCTTATTTCCTGCTGATGTTGGCCGCCTGCCTGGTGCCGGCCTTGGTCGCCCTGGCGGGCATCGCCGCCGGCGCGGGCACGCTGCTCGATGCCGTCCTCGGCATCGCCGTGGCGCTGGTGTTGAGCGCGGGCGCCTGGTTTTTGCTGTCGCGCCTGTTCGAGCACGCCGTCGGCGAATTGCTCGAGGCCGCCAAGGCGCTGGGCAATCCGCGTCATCCGCCGCGCCTCGCCATGCCGATCCGGGAACTGGCCGATCTCGGCCAGGCGCTGGTCGAAGCCTCGAACCGCCTCGCGCAGGAACGGGCGCGGCGCAGCGCCGCCGAAAGCGCGCAGAAGCGGAGCAAATCGATTCTGGCCGACGTGGAGCGCCAGGCCTCGATCGCCAGCTGGGAATGGGACATCGCCACCGGCGGCATCGTCTGGTCGGAAGCCATGTACCGGTTGTTCCGGCTGACGCCTGAAGCCGGCGCGGCTTCGCGCGCGCGCCTGGTCTCGCTGGTTCATTCGCACGACCGCGCCCGCGCCGCCGCCTGGCTCGCCTCGCTGGCGCGCGATGAAGTTCATCAGCCGATCGAATTCCAGATTCTGCGCGCCGACGGCGAAAGCCGCGTCGTGCATTGTGAAAGCCGCCAGACGCATGACGAGACCGGCAATCTGGTCAAGATCATCGGCACCATGCGCGACATCACCGATATGCGGCGGCTCGAGACGCGGCTCGCCGAGAATTCCGGCCAGGCCCCGGCGCCGGAGGAAACGGTCGACGTGGCGTCGCTGGTGGGATCGACGGTCTTCCTGGCCGAGCCGCTGGCGGCCCAGGCCGGCGTCACGCTCGACGCCGCGGTCGCGGCCGATGCCGGCGAGATCATATGCTCCGAACGCGCGCTCAAGGAAATTCTGCTGCGCATGATGAATCACGCGGTGGCGCGCTCGCCCCAGGGCGGCCAGGTGGCGATCCGCGCCGAAATCGCCGAGCAAGGCGGCTTGACCATTCATGTCAGCGATTCCGGTCCGCCCTTCGATCCCGACGAGCTCGCCAAGGACGGCGTGTTCGCCATGGTCAATGCGCTGGCCGAGGGCCAGGGCGGATCGCTGCGGTTTTCCGGCACGCCGGAAAACGGCCTCACCGCCCGCCTTCATCTGCCGGCCGAACGCGTCCTAAGCAAGGTCGCTTAAGCCCGCTCCCATTCCCGCCGCACCGCGACGTCGGTCTCGCTTTCGAGATGCCCGGCGCGGGCCGCGGCAAATCCCCGCCCGTCGAGCCGGCTCAACGTCCACACTGCCATGGCGCGCACCAGGGCCGAGGCATCGGCGAGATTGCCGCGCGCGGCATCGGCCAGGCCCTTCTCGCCGCTGTTGCCGACGGCGATCAGCACGTTCCTGAGGAACCGGTCGCGGCCGATGCGTTTCACCGGCGAGGCCGAAAACAAGGCGCGGAAACCCTTGTCGTCGAGCGCCGCGAGCTCGGCCAGGCCGGGCGCCGCCAGAGCGGTTCGTGTCTTGAACGCGGATTCGCGCGCGACCTGCGCGAATTTGTTCCACGGGCACACCGCCAGGCAATCGTCGCAGCCATAGATGCGGTTGCCCATCAAGGGGCGCAGTTCGGCGTCGATGTGCCCCTGATGCTCGATGGTGAGATAGGAGATGCAGCGCCGCGCCTCGAGCTTGTAGGGCGCGGGAAAGGCCTTGGTCGGGCAGACATCGAGGCAGCTTCTGCATTCGCCGCAATGATCGGTCTCGGCCGCATCGGCCGGCAATTCGAGGCTGAGATAGATCTCGCCCAGAAACAGCCAGGAGCCGTAATCGCGCGACACCAGGTTGGTGTGCTTGCCCTGCCAGCCGATGCCGGCGCTTTGCCCGAGCGGCTTTTCCATCACCGGCGCGGTGTCGACGAACACCTTGAGCTCGCCCGGCGTGCGCGACGTTATTTTCTGCGCGAGCGTCTTGAGCCTTCCCTTGATCAGGTCGTGATAGTCGCGGCCGCGCGCATAGACCGAGACATAGCCCCGATCGCGCTCCGCCAGGAGCGGCAGCGGATCGCTCTCCGGCCCGTAATTGAGCCCCAGCACGACCACGCTTTTGACCTCGGGCCACAATTCCTTCGGGTCGCCGCGCGCGGCCGCGCGCTCGGCCAGCCAGCCCATGTCGCCGTGATAACCCCGCGCCAGGAAATCGGCGAGGCCGGCGCGGGCATCGGCGGCGAGATCGGGCGATGCGAAGCCCACCGCGTCGAACCCCAAGGCGAGCGCCTGGTCGCGGATGAAGGATTTGATCGCGACGCTATCGGCCACGGTAGGGGGATACCCCCTGGTCGGGCAGCCACAAATCCTTGGGCGGAGATCCCGTCTGCCAGAAAATGTCGATCGGCATGCCGCCGCGCGGATACCAATAGCCGCCGATGCGCAGCCAGCGCGGCTTGATCGCCTCGATCACGCGTTGGGCGATCGCCAGCGTGCAATCCTCGTGAAAGGCGCCGTGATTGCGGAACGAGCCGAGGAACAGTTTCAGCGACTTGCTCTCGACGATGTATTTCCCCGGCACGTAATCGATGACGAAATGGGCGAAATCGGGCTGACCGGTGACCGGACACAGCGAGGTGAATTCCGGCGCGGTGAAGCGCACCAGATACGTGGCGCCGGGATGCGGGTTGGAAGCGCGCTCCAGCACCGCGTCGTCGGGCGATGCCGGCAACGCGGCATGCCGGCCGAGCAGCTTCAAATCGCGGTATCTGTTCTTGGCCATGATCTCTACCGGGGAGGCGTATCGCCGCGCGCCTGGTCGCGGGCGAAATCCGCCGCGAAATCCGCCAGGCGCCCGGTTTCGATCGCGCCGCGCAAGCCCTCCATCAACGCGCCATAGTAACGGAGATTGTGCTCGGTCAACAGCATGGCGCCCAGGATCTCGCCGGCGCGCGCGAGGTGATGGAGATAGGCGCGGCTGTATTGCGCGCAGACCGGGCAGGCGCAGCTCTCGTCCAAGGGCCGGGGATCGTCCTGATGCCGCGCATTGCGCAGATTGACGGTGCCGAAGCGCGTGAAGGCCTGCGATGTCCGGCCCGAGCGCGTCGGCAGCACGCAGTCGAACAGATCGATGCCACGCTTGACCGCCTCGACGATGTCCTCGGGCCGCCCGACGCCCATGAGATAGCGCGGCCGGTCGCGGGGCAAAGCCGGCACCGCTTCGTCCAGCACCGCGAGCATGGAAGCCTGACCCTCGCCCACGGCGAGGCCGCCCAGCGCATAGCCGTCGAAGCCGATCCGGGTCAGGGCCCGGGCGGATTCGAGCCGGAGATCGGGATAAATTCCGCCTTGGCCGATGCCGAACAGGCCATAGCCGGGCTGGTCCCGGAAGGCCTGCTTGGAACGCCCGGCCCAGCGCATCGACAGCTCCATCGATTGCCGCGCTTCTTTCTCGGTGGCGGGAAAGGGCGTGCATTCGTCGAACGCCATGGCGATGTCGGCGTCGAGCAGCCGCTCGATCTCAATCGCGCGCTCGGGGGTGAGCAGATGCTTGTCGCCGTCGAGATGCGAGCGGAAGGCGACGCCGTCCTCGGAAATCTTGCGCAACTTCGCCAGCGACATCACCTGGAAGCCGCCGGAATCGGTGAGGATCGGCCCTTTCCAGTTCATGAATGCGTGCAAGCCGCCGAGCGCGGCGACGCGCTCCGCGCCCGGCCTCAGCATCAGGTGATAGGTGTTGGCGAGGATCATGGAAA
>DATNMV010000150.1:0-10745 GCA_035602175.1 Allostellaceae bacterium | reverse complement strand
GCCAGGAAGAGGTCGAATTTCTCGATCAGGAACCCGAAGGCCATCAAGGCAATGGACGTCCGGACCCAGGCGAGAAAGGTCCGTTCATTGGCCGCGTGGTCGCGATATTTTTCGATCATGGTTCGACAGGACAGTCACTGCCGGCTTGGGACGGTGTCAAGCCCAGCGAGGCGGCTTAGTTAGCTCCGGCGAATCCACCCGCCGCCGAGGAGGCGGTCGCCGTCATAGGCGACGCAGGCCTGGCCCGGCGCCACGCCGAAGGCGGGCTCGTCCAACGCCGCTTCGCCGCCGCCCTGGCCGTCGAGCGTGATGGTGGCCTGCAGCGGCGTTTGGGCCGAGCGCAGTTTGACCGAAGCCTTGAAGCCCGATGCCGGCGGCGTTGGCCCTAGCCAATTGACCCCGCCCAAGGAAACACGGCGCGCGGCCAGGGCATGATGCGGCCCCACCACCACGCGGCGGATTGCGGGCTCGAGCTTGAGCACGTAAAGCGGTTCCGGCCCGGCCACGCCCAGGCCCTTGCGCTGGCCGACGGTGAAATGGATCACGCCCGCGTGGCGGCCCAGCACGTTCCCCGCCTGGTCGACGATCTCGCCCGGCTCGGCGGCTTCGGGGCGCAGCTTCGCCACCAGATCGCCATAGGAGCCCGCAGGCACGAAGCAGATATCCTGGCTGTCGGGCTTTTGCGCCACCGGCAGGTCGAAACGGCGGGCCAGATCGCGGGTCTGGTCCTTGGTCAGGCCGCCCAAGGGAAAACGCAGGAAATCGAGCTGCGCGCGGGTGGTGCGGTAGAGGAAATAGCTCTGGTCGCGGCCCGCATCGGCCGCGCGGTGCAGCTCCGGCCCGTCCTTCCCCTCGACCCGGCGCGCGTAATGGCCGGTGGCGAGCGCCTGCGCGCCCAAATCGCGCGCCACATCCAGCAGGTCGCGGAACTTCACCGTCTCGTTGCAGCGGATACAGGGCACCGGCGTTTCGCCGCGCACGTAACCGTCGGCGAAACCGTCGATCACCTCGGAGCGGAAACGCTTTTCGTAATCGAGCACGTAATGGGGAATGCCGATCTTTTCGGCGACGCGCGCGGCGTCGTGAATGTCCTGGCCGGCGCAGCACGCGCCCTTCTTGCCGGTAGCCGCACCGTGATCGTAGAGCTGAAGCGTGACGCCGATCACCTCGTGGCCCTGCTCGGCCAGCAACGCCGCGACGGTCGAGCTGTCGACCCCGCCCGACATGGCGACGACGACGCGAACGCAAGAGCCGAGAGAGTCCACGGCGATCAGCTGCCCATCATGTTGCGCGTGGCGCTGGGCAAGCGGACGGTGAGCCCGTCCAGCTCCTCGGTGATGACGATCTGGCAGCCGAGCCGCGAGGTCTTGGTCAGGCCGAAGGCCAGGTCGAGCATGTCCTCCTCGTCCTCGGTCGCGTCCTTCAAAAGCTCGTACCAATCGGACTCGATGATGACGTGGCAGGTTGAGCAGGCGAGCGAGCCTTCGCACGCGCCCTCGATGTCGACGTCGTTGCGGTGCGCGATCTCCAGCACCGACAATCCGATTGGTGCATCCACCTCCTTGCGCGAGCCGTCGCGCTGGATGAACGTCATTTTCGGCATCATTCAACCCATAGCCAATCTTGCCAACTCTGAAACCGCGCTTCTCCTATCACGCCGGCGGCGCCTCGTCCTCGGCGCGGATCGCCGCGCCCAGGCAAGCGGCATCGGCCGAAATCTGGACCTTGGCGAAGGAAACCGCCTCGTCGCGGGTGTAAAGCGCGAGCAGCTCGAGACCGGCCGCCACGGAAGCCTTGACGATGGCCTGGTGCGACGCGGCGTCGAGCGAGGGTGCCGCGATCACCGCATGGGTCACCGGCCGGGCCAATTGCTTTTCGGCGCGCGCGCGCAATGAGAGGAGATGCGTTGTGAGCGCCTTGGCGTCGATGCCTTCATCGGCAACGAAGACGCCTTGCGGATCGAGCCGCTGGGCGCCGTCGCCGTCGGGAAGGATCTCGGCATTGCCGCCCAAGGAGACCGCCACCGCCGAGCCGCCGGGCGACAGGTCGATGCCAACCGACGCGCCGGGGCCATCGGCCGGAAGGAGCGCGCCCTCGGGCTCCTCGATCTGGAACAGCTTCATTGCGTGAACCGATTAGACGTGGAAGGATTCGCCGCAGCCGCAACGGCCCTTTTCGTTGGGATTGCGGAAGGTGAAACCCGATTGCAGCTTGTCCTCGATATAGTCCATCTCGGTGCCGATGATGAACATGCTCGCCTTGGGGTCGATCAGGATGGTGACGCCCTTGTCCTGCACCACCTCGTCCAGCCGGCCCTTTTCGTCGGCGTATTCGAGGGTATAGGTCAGGCCCGAACAGCCGCGCGAGCGCACGCCGATGCGGATGCCCGCCGAGGGCTTGCCGCGCTTTTGCAAAAGCGCCTGGATGCGGCCCGCCGCCG
Source organism: Allostellaceae bacterium (assembly GCA_035602175.1). GTDB lineage: Bacteria > Pseudomonadota > Alphaproteobacteria > ATCC43930 > CGMCC-115725 > REEB95. Next base: position 8,305 of record DATNMV010000150.1, on the reverse strand, counting down.
CATCCGTCACCGTCATTGCCTGTCGTAACGCCATTGAATTCTCCGTACCCCTTATGTAGTCCCGCCGGCTGCGCTTGTCACCCCTTGGCCGGAATTCAACCGGCGGATGGCGGCGGACAGGGCCTCGACGGCGAAGTCGATCTCGGTGGCGGTGGTGAAACGGCCGATTCCCAATCTGAGCGACGAGCCGGCGATGTCCTCGCCCAGCCCCAGCGCCTTCAGCACATAGGAAGGCTCGATTTCGGCGGCGGTACAGGCCGAGCCGGTCGAAAGCGCTAACCCCGGGCAAGATGCTATGAGATCGGGCGCCTTGATGCCGGGAAAGCTCAGATTGAGATTGCCGGGCAGGCGCTTTTCGGCGTGGCCGTTCAGCACCAGATCGGGGATACGCGATTTGAGGCCGTTCAAGAGACGCGCGCGCAACGCGAGCAACCTTTGCGCCTCGGCGGCCATTTCGGTTTTGGCGATCGCCGCCGCCTTGCCGAGCCCGACGCATAACGGCACCGGCAAAGTGCCCGAGCGCATGGCGCGCTCCTGCCCGCCGCCGTCGATCAGCGGCGTGATGCGGGCGCGCGGGCGGCGGCGCAGATAGAGCGCGCCCACGCCCTTGGGGCCGTAGATCTTGTGGCCGGAAATGGACAGGAGATCGACCCCGGCCTCGCCGACTTTCAGCGCGATCTTGCCGACCGCCTGGGCGGCGTCGGAATGGAACAGCGCGCCCTTGGCGTGAGCTAGATCCGCGATGTCCTTCAGCGGCTGGATGACGCCGATTTCGTTATGCGCCGCCATCACCGATACGAGCGATGTCTTGTCCGAAATCGCGGCGTCGAGCAGGCCGAGATCGACCAGCCCGTCGCGCCCGACCGGCAGGAACGTGACGCGGAAACCTTCGGCCTCAAGCGAGCGAGCGCTTTCCAGCACGCATTTATGCTCGGTCGCGAGCGTCACGACATGGTCCTTGCCGAATTGGCGGTGGAAGCGCGCCGCGCCCTTCACCGCCATGTTGTTGGATTCGGTCGCGCCCGAGGTGAAGACGATTTCGCGCTGCTCGGCGCCGATCAGATCGGCGAGCTGGGCACGCGCCTGTTCCACTGCCGCCTCGGCCTCGCGGCCATAGGCGTGGGTGAGCGAATGGGGATTGCCGAATTTCTCGGTGAACCAGGGCAGCATGGCTTCGACCACGCGCGGATCGCAAGGCGTGGTCGCCTGATAGTCGAGATAGACCGGCGGTGCGTTGGCGCGGATGGCGTCGACGGCGGTCATGCGGCGCTCGCGCGGCAACGGGCATAGAGCGCACCCCAGGCCTCGGCCAGGCGGTCGATTTCGGCTTCGCTCGTGCTCCAGCCGAGCGAGATACGGATGGCGCATTCGGACAAGTTTTCCGGCGCGCCCATGGCTTCGAGCACGTGGCTGCGCTTGACCTTGCCCGAGGAACAGGCAGAACCGGCCGAGACCATGATGCCGGCCAGGTCGAGCGCCATCACCTGGGTCGCGGCCGGCACGCCCGGCATGGCGATGCAGAGCGTGTTGGGCAGGCGCGGCGCTTCGGCTCCGAACACCACGGCATCGGGCGCGATTTCCCGCAGCCGGGTTTCGGCGCGGTCGCGCAACTCCTCCACGCGGCGGTAATGAGGAATTCCGGCGGCGGCGGTCGTGCAGACGGCGCCGAATCCCACGATGCCGGACAGGTTCTCGGTGCCGGCGCGGCGGCCGCGTTCCTGCCCGCCGCCACGGACCAGCGGCGTTATCTCGATCCCGGCGGCGATGATGAGCGCGCCCACGCCCATGGGACCGCCGAGCTTGTGCGCCGACAGCGTCATGAGATCGCAGCCGAGCGCAGGAAAATCGAGCGGCTGCTTGGCCGCCGCCTGGATCGCGTCGCAATGGAACAGCGCGCCATGCGCGTGGGCGAGCTTCGCCGCCTCGGCCACGGGCTGGATGACGCCGGTCTCGTTATTGGCGAGCATGAGCGAGACCAGCGCCGGGCTTTTGTCCCGCGCCAGCAGAGTTTCGAGCGACGACAGATCGGCCACGCCCTCGCGCGAAACGCGGATGCGCGCCGCGCCGGGTGCGTTGGCCAGCACCGAATCATGCTCGATGGCCGAGACGATCAGCCGCCGGGCGGGAAAGCCGCCCAGCGCCAGGGCATTGGCTTCGGTGCCGCCGGAGGTGAACACCACCTGTTCGGGCAAAGCCCCGACCAAGGCGGCCAGCTCGGACCGGGCCTGTTCCAGGAACCGCTTGGCCGCGCGTCCGGCGCGGTGCACCGAGGAGGGATTGCCGCAACGGTCGAGCGCCGCATCCATGGCGGCGCGCGCCTCCGGCCGCAGCGGCGCCGTGGCGTTCCAGTCGAGATAGGCCGAGCCTTGGGTCACGGGGAAGGAGCCCCGATTACTGCGCGGCGTCGGCCGCGGCGGCGGCCCGGTTGAGCCGATCGCGATGCAGCGCGCCGCTGCTGCCGAGGATGCGGTTTTCGCACACATCGGCCAGGGTCACCGAGCTGAGATAGAGGTGGATCTGGTTGCCGAGCTCCTCCCATAAATCATGGGTGAGGCAGCGGGTTTTATTGCCGCTGCAACCGGTCGGAGCGCCGGGGGTGCAGCGCGTGGCGCGGATCGGCTCGTCCACCGCCAGGATGATGTCGGAAATGCGCGTGTCCGAAGCGCCGCGCGACAGAAGATAGCCTCCGCCGGGGCCGCGCACGCTGCGCACCAGATCGGCGCCGCGCAGTTTGGCGAAGAGCTGTTCGAGATAGGAGAGCGAAATCACCTGGCGCTCGGCGATCTCGGCCAGCGAGATCGGGTTGCCGTTGCCGTGCTTGGCGATGTCCACCAGCGCCATCACCGCGTAACGTCCCTTGGTGCTCAATCGCATGAATGACTCCGTCAGACCTTGCGGCGTTGGTCGCGCGGCGCCGCGCCTTCGCCGTCGGCGAAGGGCAGCACTTCCGCGTCGGTGGTTTGCTTTTTCGATTCAAACTCGGTCTGCCGCGCCTTCAAAGCGGCCACCTCGTCCATCAGGCTGGCGACGCAGCGCGCGATCGGATCGGGCAGATCCTCGCACGGCGTGCCGTAGGGCAGGAAACCGGGATGGGGATCGGCCTTGGCGCCGATCGGCTTGGCCGGGATGCCGGCGACGGAAACGCCGGCCGGCACCGCATGCAGCACTACGGCGTTGGCGCCGACGCGCGCACCCCGACCCAGGATGAAGTCGCCCAGGATCTTGGCGCCGGCGCCGATGATGACGCCGTCCTCGACGGTGGGATGGCGCTTGGCGCCGCGGTTGAGGGTGGTGCCGCCCAGCGTCACGCCCTGGTAGAGCGTCACGTCGTCGCCGATGATCGCGGTTTCGCCGATCACCACGCCGCCGCCGTGGTCGATGAACAGGCGGCGGCCGATCCGGACGGCGGGATGGATCTCGATGCCGGTGAAGAAGCGCCCGAGTTGCGAGACGAAGCGCCCCAGCAGCAAACGACCGTGGCTCCACAACCAATGCGCGACGCGGTGGAACAGCACGGCATGGATGCCGGGGTAGCACAGCAACACCTCGAGCCGCGACCGGGCGGCGGGATCGAGCTTCAAAACATTGTCGATGTCGTCTCGCAGGTGCTTCAACATACCGGGGTCCGCTTGCTATGATGGCGCGCCGCCAAGGGGCCGGGACTATAGCCGAGCCCCAGTAAGACGATCAAGTATATCGGGCTCGAATCTCCTTGGTTTCCGGGGTTTCCCGGCTTAAAGCCCGAGTTCATTAGTAGGATATGGCGTCTGTGGGTGGATGGGTAAAGGGCGGCGATGCCTGAGATCAGTCTGAACGGCCCGGCCGGGCGGCTCGAAGCCCGCTATCAGCCGGGCAAGGACAAGCGCGCCCATGCCGCGCTGCTGCTGCATCCCCATCCGCAGCATGGCGGCACCATGAACAACAAGGTGGTCTACACCCTGTTCCGCGCCTTTTCGCGCAGCGGCTTCGCCGCCTTGCGATTCAATTTCCGCGGCGTCGGCAAGAGCCAGGGCGCGTGGGGCGGCGGCGCCGGCGAGCTCGCCGACGCGGCGGCGGCGCTCGACTGGCTCCAGGCCGCCAACCCCGAGGCCGAGAGCTGCTGGATCGGCGGATTTTCCTTCGGTGCCTGGATCGCCATGCAACTGCTGGCGCGGCGGCCGGAGATCAAGGGCTTCATCGTCGCGGCGCCGCCGGTGAACCTGGCCGATTTCGGCACGCTGCCGCGGCTGCCGGCCTCGGGGCTGATCGTCCAGGGCGATCAGGACCAGATCGTGCCGCCGGCCGGAGTGAAGGCACTGGCCGAGAAGCTGCAAACCCAGCGCGATATCATCGTGACCTATCGCGTGATCGAGGGCGCCGATCATTTCTTCGTCGACCGACTCGAACAGCTCGGCGGCATCGCCGAGAGCTACATCGCCAGCAACCGCCACCGGCAGCCGGCGAAAGCGGTTTGAGGTTTGCGGGATCGGCGCGACGGCCGATCCGGCTAATCCTTGAACGGATCGCGCAGCAGCACCGTGTCTTCGCGCTCGGGACTGGTGGACAAGAGCGCCACCGGCGCCTCGATCAATTTCTCGACGCGGCGGATGTATTGGGCCGCCAGCTGCGGAAGCTTGGCCCAGTCGCGCACGCCGCGCGTGTTTTCGCTCCAGCCCTTGACGGTCTCGTAGACCGGCTCGACCGCCGCCTGGTCTTCCGCCCGCGCCGGCAGGTAGTCGATCGTCTTGCCCTTGAGGCGGTAGCCGACGCAGAGCTTGATCTCGGAAAAGGCGTCGAGCACGTCGATCTTGGTGAGCGCGATGCCGTCGATGCCGGCCACCTTCACCGCCTGGCGCACCATCACCGCGTCGAACCAGCCGCAGCGGCGCTTGCGGCCGGTGACGACGCCGAATTCCTTGCCGCGCTCACCCAGCTTCTGGCCGATCTGGTCGGTCAATTCGGTCGGGAACGGTCCGCTGCCGACCCGCGTGGTGTAGGCCTTGGTGATGCCGAGCACGTAGCCCACCGCGCCGGTGCCGAGGCCCGAGCCCGAGGCGGCCTGGCCGGGATGGGTGTGCGAGGAGGTGACGTAGGGATATGTCCCGTGATCGACGTCGAGCATCACGCCTTGCGCGCCCTCGAACAGAATCCGCTTGTTCGCGCGGCGCGCCTCGTCGAGCCGCTCCCACACCCGGTCGGCATAGGGCAGAACCAGGGGTGCGATGTCCTGGAGCGCCTTGAGCAGCGGCGCGCCAGAGATTTCGGCGGCGCCCAGGCCGCGCAACAGCGCGTTGTGGTGCAGCAGCAAGGCGTCGAGCTTGTCCTTCAGGCTGGCGGGATCGGCCAGGTCGCACAGGCGAAGCGCGCGGCGGCCGACCTTGTCCTCATAGGCCGGGCCGATGCCGCGGCCGGTGGTGCCGATCTTGCCCGCGCCGCGCGCCTCTTCGCGCGCGCGGTCGATGGCGGCGTGCGAGGGCAGGATCAAGGTCGCGTTGTCGGCGACGCGCAGCGATTGCGGCGTCACCGTGACGCCCTTCGATTTGATCGCCGTGATCTCCTTGATCAGCGCCCAGGGATCGACCACCACGCCGCTGCCGATGATCGACAGCTTGCCCGGGCGCACCACGCCCGAGGGCAACAGGCTCAGGCGGTATTCGACATTGCCGATGACCAGGGTGTGGCCGGCATTGTGGCCGCCCTGGAAGCGCACCACCACGTCGGCGCGCTCGCTCAGCCAATCGACGATCTTGCCCTTGCCCTCGTCGCCCCACTGGGCGCCGATCACCGCGACGTTCGCCATGGCCGGATTGTCCCTGGATTCTCAGCTTAAGGCGATAGGCTTGCCGTTTTCGAGCAGATGGCCGCAACCGAGTCGCTTGGCCTCGGCGCGCTTGTCCTTGGCGGGCGCGAGCGCGGCCACCGTGACCCAGCCTTGCTCGCGCAAGCCGCGCGCCACCGCCGGATCGGCGTCTTCCGGCACGTAGATTCGCTTCGCCGGCGCGGCGCCGGGTACGGCTTGGAGCACGGTGTCGGTATAAAGCGTGAAGCCGGTGGCCTCCTCGCCGCCTCCGTTATCAGTGCGGTAGCGCCCGCCGCGGCCCAGCTCGCCGCGCACCGTCGGCGTGAAAAAAGTGAAGCTGATGCCGGTGTGATATTCGAAGCCGCGATTCTCGACCGGATCGATGGTGACGCCGAGGCCGGGCACGGCGGATTTGAGCCGCGCCACCACCGCGCCCAGCCGCGCGCGTTCCGCCGCCGCGTCCTTGGGCAGATCGAGCGCCGCCAGCGCCTTGAGCGCCTTGGCGCCCTCGCCCGCCGCCTTGAGCAGATCGCCCAGCAACGGCGCCGCCTTGCCAGCCGCCGCTTTGAGCGCGGCCGCGTCCTTGTGGTCAAGCGCGCGGCGCACCGCCAGCACGGCGTCGGGGCCGAGCTTGAAAGCGCCGCATACCGCCGGCACCAGCGTCGGCAGGGTCAGATCGACGGTCAGGCCGATGATGCCGAGCGAGGCCAGTGCCTCGGCCGCGACCGCGACCGCCTCGACATCGGCGGCGACCGAATCGGAGCCGATCAGCTCCGCGCCCACCTGTCCCACCTGGCGTTCGGGGCGAAGCTGGCTGCCGCGCACGCGTAGCACCTGGCCGGCATAGCAGAGGCGCAGCGGGCGGGCCGATTTCTTGAGCCTAGTGGCGGCGATGCGCGCCACTTGCGGCGTCATGTCGGCGCGCAAGCCGATCATGCGCCGCGACGCCGGATCCATCAGGCGGAAGGTGTCCGGCGCCATCGCGGCTCCCGCGCCGGAGAGCAGATTCTCCTCGAACTCAGCCAAGGGCGGCTTGACCCGCTCATAGCCGTGGCCGGCCAGCACCGCCATCATGCGCGAGACCATTTCCGCCTCGATTCCGGCATCGGGCGGCAGCAGGTCGCGCAGCCCTTCGGGCAGCAGCGCCTTGTGCAGGGATTCGTTCATGGAGGCCGGAATAGCCGTTTTGCGCGGCGGCGGCAACAAAACCCTGGAAGCCGGCCTTTGCTTCGCGGCCCTTTGGTCAGCTTCGCAAGACGGCGACGCCTTTGCTGCGCGCCGTCCTCAGCCAGTCCCAGCCCGATGAGAGCCGAGTCTTGCTTAGCGGTAGTAGTAGCCGCCACCGCCCCAGTAATGCGGATGGGGCTCGTAATAGCCGCCCACCGGCACGACCACGCAGCCGGCGAGAATCGCCAGGAGCGCCGCAGCCGCCACAACTTTGCCGTATCGATAAAGCCCGGTCATTTGCGTCTCCGTGACATGGCCCAGGCAGATCGCCCGGGCGCTTACCGGGATATATGGTCGCGGGGACGGAAAGCGCCCCGGCTTAAATTTTCGTAATTGCCGGGGATGATCACAGAAAGGACAGAAACTCAGAAATGCAGCTCCGCGGCCAGGACCACGTTGGCGATGGCGCGCACCTTAACCAGAAGCGCCTCGCCCAGCGGCTGGTCGATCTGGATCAGGCAGAGGGCGTCCTTGCCGGGCGCCGAACGGCCGAGATGGAATGTGGCGATGTTGACCCCGGCCTCGCCCAGGGTGCGGCCGAGATTGCCGATGAAGCCCGGCTTGTCGTGGTTGCGCACGAACAGCATGTGCGGCCCGAGCTCGGCCTCGAGCGAAATACCCTCGATGTCGACGATGCGCGGCCGGTCGCCGCCGAACAGCGTGCCGGCGATGCTGCGCGCGCCGTTCTCGCCCTTGACCGTGACGCGGATCAGGGTCTGGAAATCCGACGGCGACGGGCTGCGGGTTTCCGACACGGCGATGCCGCGTTCCTTGCACACCACCGGCACGTTGACCATGTTGACCGCGTCGAGCTGTGGACCCAAAAGCGCGGTGAGCGCGATCGCGGTCAGCGGCTTGACGTTGAGCTCGGCGGCGTTGCCCTCGTATTCGACCGAAACGCTTTTGAGCCCGCTCTGGGTGAGCTGGCCGGCGAAGGAACCCAGCTGCTCGGCCAATTTCATATAGGGCTTGAGGCGTTTGGCTTCCTCGGCGGAGAGCGAGGGCATGTTGAGCGCGTTGACCACCGCGCCGGTCATCAGGAAATCCGACATCTGCTCGGCCACTTGCAGCGCCACGTTTTCCTGCGCTTCGTTGGTGGAGGCGCCGAGATGCGGCGTGGCGATGATTTTCTCGTTGCCGAACAGAACATTTTCCTTGGCCGGCTCGACCGGGAAGACGTCGAGCGCCGCGCCCGCGACCTGGCCCGAATCGAGCGCCGCTTTCAAATCCGCCTCGACAATAAGTCCGCCGCGCGCGCAATTGATGATGCGCACGCCCTTCCTGGTCTTGGCCAGCGCC
>DATNMV010000149.1:0-7601 GCA_035602175.1 Allostellaceae bacterium | reverse complement strand
GGATGTACCGAAAACCGCCATAAGCTAGCGGCACCGGCGCGGGATTGAAAGACCGGCATGGCTGCGATTAGGCTACGGCCCGACGAAAACCGGGAGGAAAAGCGTGGCCACTGTAAAACCGCCGTTCAAGGCCGGCGTCGTGGGCAGCCTGTTGCGCCCGCGCGGCATCTTCGATGCCCGCGCCAAGCGGGAAAAGGGCGAGATTTCGACCCAGGATTTGCGCGCGATCGAATCCCGGGCGGTATTGGACGCGGTTGCCTTGCAGAAAGGCGCCGGGCTCAAGGTCTGCACCGACGGCGAGTTCCACCGCCGCCACTGGTTCCTCGACTTCATCGAGAAGATCGACGGCGTCACGATCAGCGGCGGCCTGCCGGTCAAGTTCCACAACGAGCAGGGCGACGTCGAATTCGCGCCGCCGCGCATCGAGGTGCGCGGCAGGCTGGGGCGGAGTCGCGCGCTCGCGGTCGAGGATTTCGAGGACTTGAAGCCGGTGGCCGAGCGCGCCGGACTTACGCCGAAGCAATCCATCCCGTCGCCCACTCTGGCGCATTTCCGCGGCGGCCGCGCCGCCATCGATAAAAAAGCCTATCCCGAGATGGACGAATTCTTCGCCGACCTGGCGCGGGTTTATCGCGAGGAGATCGCCGCGCTTTACGCGGCGGGTTGCCGCTACCTGCAAATCGACGAGACCAATCTGCCCTTCCTGTGCGATCCCAAAATTCACGACCATGTGCGCAGCATCGGCGAGGACCCGGTCACGCTGCCGCGGCGCTATGCCCGGCTGCTCAACGACGTGCTCAAGGACAAGCCCGCGGACATGGTCGCCTGTATGCATCTTTGCCGCGGCAACCACGCCAGTTCCTGGGTGGCGGATGGCGGCTACGATCCGGTGGCCGAGGTGACCTTTGGCGAAATCAACCTCGACGCCTATTTCCTGGAATACGACAGCCCGCGCGCCGGCAGTTTCGCGCCCTTGCGGCATCTGAGCCCGCACAAGGTCGCGGTGCTGGGACTGGTCACCACCAAGAAGCCGCAGCTCGAATCCAAGGACGAGTTGAAGCGGCGCATCGGCGAGGCGGCCAAGATCGTGCCCTTGGAGCGCCTGGCGCTTTCCCCGCAATGCGGCTTCGCCAGCACCATCGAGGGCAACAAGCTTTCTCTCGATGACGAGAAGCGCAAGCTTGCGCTGGTGGTCGAGACCGCGCGCGAAGTGTGGGGCTAGGCGCTCCGCCGCCGCGGGCCGCGCCGATCAGACCCAGGGTTCCGGCTGCTGCAGCGCCAGGGTCACCAGGCGCCGCAGAATCCTGTCCTGGATGCCGGCAGGCCGGTCGAGCGCGAGCCGCGCCAGCGCCCGGTGCGTTTCGGGCGATGACGGTCCCGGCGCCAGGGAACGCAACAGGCTGCGCGCCAATCCCAGGGGCGACCCCGTCATGCACTGGAGTTGTTCGAGCGCCGCGACCAGATTGCGTTCGGTCGGATCGAGATCGGTGCCGAAGGGGTAATCGGGCAACAGCCCCGCCTGGCGCGCCGCCAGCAGCTTCGCGCGCAGGGTTTCCGGCCGGTTGAACCGGTATTCGGCGGGTATCTCGTAACCGGCTTCGATCTTGTCCGCCGCCTTGGCCTGCGCCAGAAGCTCGTCCTGAAAGCGGGAATCGGCGATCGCCAGCATGGCGGCGACGCAATCCCGGTCGGTCAGGCCGCGCAGATCGGCCACGCCGTATTCGGTGACGATGATGTCGCGCAAATGCCGCGGAATGGTCGAGGCGGCGTAGGAAAAACGGATGTTGGAGGTGACGCGGCCGTGCGAATTCCGGGTTGCGTTGACCGCGATGATCGCGCGGCCGCCTTCGAGCGCATGGGCCTGGGAGACGAAATTGTACTGGCCGCCGACGCCGCTTACCACGCGGCCGTCTTCGCGCGTGTCAGAAATCACCTCACCCAGCAGGGTCGCGATCATGGCGCCATTGATGAAGCGCGCATCGCGGCGGTCGGCGCGTTTGCGCGCCTCGTCCGGGCCGCCGATCTCGTTGGTGAAGGAAATCCGCGTCATGTGGAAGACGGCGCGTTCGGCGTCGCTCATGTCGCGCAGCGCCTGGTAGAAATTCCGGGGACCGACGAAGAATCCGGCATGCAGCAGCGCCCCATCGGCGGCGCGTCGTTTCAACACCCCGGCGCGATGAAGCTCGAGAAACGCGTCGATGAACATCTCGGTGACGCCATAGACCCCTTCGGCGAAGGGCGCGAGTCCGCTTTCGCCGGCGGGGCCGAGCCCGGCCGCCAATTCCCGGAAGGCGGCATTGCCCCGGTGGCGCAGGATCAGCGCCCAGGCGACCGCGTCTCCCAGCGAGCCGATGCCGATCTGCAACGCGCCGCCATCCTTCACCAGGCGGGCGATACGCAGCGCGCAGGCATGATGCGCCAAACTCACCGCTTCCTTGGGCGGTGCGAACAGGGAAAATTCGCAAGCTGGCGCTTCGAGCACGTGGTCGAAGGCGGAAACCGGCAGAGCGGCGTCGCCCGCCATGAAGGGAAGCTCGGCGTTCACCTGGGCGGCGAGCACGACCGGGATACCGGCCGCCTTGCGCCGCCCGAGCTCGGGCAGGAGATCGAGCGTCACGTCGGAATTGCAGCTCAAACTGAGTTGGGCATCCCGCCCCTGGCCGCGCTTGGCCACGAGCTGGGCGATGACGTTGACGCCCTGTCGCAGCAGCAGCCGCGCCACTTCGGTGTAATTGACGCTGTTGTAATGGCGTTGCGTCGCGCCGATGCCGAGCCAGCGCCCCGGCGTCAGAAAGAATTCCGAGACCTCGATATTGGCCGGCAGGCGTTTCGCGCGCAGGTCCCGGGCATAGGCGAGTTCGGGATAATTGCCGAACAGCCGGTCGACGATGGGCTGGGACAGCCGCCGCGCGATTTCGGGCCCGTCCAGCCGTTTCTCGAGCGTCAACGCGGTGAAGATCCGGAGCTGGATGGAGGGATCGGCCGCCGCCCGCGCGTAAAGCGCGTTGGCGATGTGATTGGCCTTGCCGAGGCCCAAGGGCAATCCCAGCACGACGCGCTTGCCGACCGCGGCGAGAATGGCGTCGGCGCAGGATTCGGCGTCGGCGTGATAGCGGGCTTCGGCCGGCACGCGCGCTAGGCTCCGAGCTTCTGCCAGAAGGGATCGGGCTTGAAGCGCGCGCCGTGCTTTTCGCCTAGGCGTTCGAGCGCCGCCGTCACCTCGGCGATGCCGCGCTTGCGCGCATAGCGCAGCGGCCCGCCGCGGAAGGGCGCAAAACCGGCGCCGAACACCAGCGCGCCGTCGACCGAGTCCTCATCGGCCACCACCCCCTCGCGCAGGCAGGCGGCGCAGGCGTTGAGCAGCGGCAGGATCAGCCGGTCGGTCATCTCCGAATCCGGCGCCGGCTGCCCGGGCTTCTTTTGCGGCTTGCCGTTCTTGTAGTCGTAGATGCCCTTGCCGGTCTTGCGGCCGAGCTCGCCCTGCTTGACCTTGGCTTCGAGCCAATCGGGCGCCTTGGGCAGGGGCTCGGACAGGCCCTGGCTCAGCACCCGGGCGACATCGAGGCAGATGTCGAGCCCAACATGGTCGGCGAGCTCGATCGGGCCCATCGGCATGCCGAAGCGTTCCGCCGCCTGATCGATGGTTTCCGGCGCAATCTTCTCGTCAATCATCAGTAGCGCCTCGAGCAGATAGGGCATGAGCGTGCGGTTGACGAGGAATCCCGGCGCGCTCTTGACCGGCGCCGCGACGCGGTCGATGCGCGCGGCGAAAGCGCGGGCGGATGCCAGCGCCTCGGGCGCGGCCTGGTCGTGGCTTACCACCTCGATCAGCGGCATGCGCGACACCGGATTGAAGAAATGGATGCCGACCAGGCGTTCGGGATGCTGCAGCCCCTGGCGCAGATCCTCGATGCGGATGCTCGAAGTGTTGGTGGCGAGAATGGCGCCCGGTTTCATCTTGGGCTCGAGCCCGGCGAAGATTTTGTGCTTGAGGTCGAGATTTTCCGGCACCGCCTCGATGATGAGGTCGGCGGCGCCGACGCCCGCGCCCTTGGGATCGGGGATCAGGCGGTCGAAGGCGTCGCGCAGCTTGGCCCGGTCGTGGCGGTCGCGATAGTGATAGGCGAACAGATCGCCGGCGCGTTTCATCGCCCCGCCGAGCGCCTTCAGGCTCATATCCGCCAGCGTGACACGCAGCCCCTTATAGGCGCACCAGGCGGCGATATCGCCGCCCATCGCGCCGGCGCCGATCACATGGACATGGCGGATCGGGTGGGCGCTCTTGTCGGCCTTGCCCATCGCCTGGCGCAGGAAAAATATCCGAATCAAGTTTTGCGCGGTCTCGCCCACCAGCAGATGCGAAAACGAGGGGATCTCGGCCGCCTTGAGCGCGCCCTCGCCGCCGCCGTGCTTTTCCCACAGATCGATCAGCGCGCCCGGCGCCGGGTAATGCTCCGGCCGCGCCCGCTTTTGCGCTTCGGCGCGCATGCGGTTTCCCGCCAGGCGGCGCACCGGCAGGGTGTTGAACGCCGCGGTCTTGAACCAAGACCGGCGGGGCTTGAGCGTACCGGAAATCGCCGCGCGCACCGCGGCGGCCACATGCCGCTCTTCGGTCAGCGCATCGACCAGACCCGCGCGCAACGCCGCGCGGGCGTTTTTGGGCCGCCCGGTCAGCATCATGCTCATGGCGTCGAGCGGGTCGATCAGCCGGGTCAACCGCGCGGTGCCGCCGAGGCCGGGATGGAGGCCAAGCTGCACCTCGGGAAAACCCAAACTGGCATTGGCCAGCGCGATACGGCGCAGGCAGGCAAGCGCCAGCTCCAAGCCGCCGCCGAGGCAGAAGCCATGGATCACTGCGACATTGGGGATCGGCAGCGCGGCCAGCCGGTCGAACACCGCATGGCCGCGGCCGAGCACCGCCGCCATGGCGCCCGCATCGCCGACGCCGCGGAATTGCGCGATATCGGCGCCGGCAACGAAGCCGTTGCGCTTGGCGGAGCGTAAAACCAATCCCGGGGGCCGGTCGCGCTCGAGCTCGGCCAGCACCGCGTCGAGCTCCTCGAGCATCGCCGGCTCGATCCGGTTGGTGCTGGCATCGGTCTGGTCGAGGATCAGCCATTCGATACCGTCAGCATCGCGCAGCCGCCGCCAGCAGCGATAGGTTGCGCCGCCGCTAACGGGCTGGCCGTGACCCAGTTCGAGGCGGTTGCCATCGATGGCGGATAGGACGCCGGTACCGGTTCCGGTTTTCATCACAACGCCTCGATCAGCATGGCGCCGCCCTGGCCGCCGCCGATGCATTCGCTGGCGATGCCGCGCTTGGCCTTGAGCCGCCGCAGCGCGTGGACCAGGTGCAGCACGATGCGCGCGCCGGTGGAGCCGACCGGATGGCCGAGGCCGATGGCGCCGCCATCGACATTGAGCCGGGTGCGGTCGAGATTCCCGAGCGCGCCGTCGAGATGAAGCACCTTGCGGCAATAATCCTCATTGGCCCAGGCCTTGAGACAGGCGATCAGTTGCGCGGCGAAGGCCTCGTTGATCTCCCATGCGCCGATGTCGTCGAGCGCCAGGCTGTGATCGGTCAGCAGCGGCGTCGCGGCGAGCGTCGGGCCCAGCCCCATGATGCGCGGATCGAGCGCCGCCCAGCGGCTGTCGACGATTCGCGCCAGCGGCGTCAGGCCGTGCTCTTCCACCGCCGGTTCCGAGGCCAGGATCACCCAGCAGGCGCCGTCGGTGATCTGCGAGGAATTGCCCGCCGTCACCTTGCCGAAAGGCCGCTCGAAAGCGGGATGGAGCTTGGCCAGGCTTTCCACCGAGGAATCGGGGCGCACGCCGTCGTCGTGATCGTAGAGCGTGCCGTCGCGGCCGAACATCGGCTCGATCTCGTTGAGCGAGCCATCGGCTTGCGCGCGCGCCAGGCGCAGCTGGCTTTCGACTGCGTATTGATCGGCCTCCTGGCGCGAAATCGAAAACAGGAAGGCCAGCACCTCCGCCGTCTGCCCCATGTTGAGCTCGACCACCGGATCGGTCAGGCCGCGCTCCAGGCCGATGACCGGCTTCAAAAAGCCCAGGCGGAACCCGGCCATCGCCTCGAGCCGGCGCAAAAGGCCGCGCGCCATGACCAGCCGGCTGTACCACTCGACCGCGTTGTGATTGAACAGCAGCTGGGTACAGCTCAAGGCTTCCGTGCCGCCCGCCAGGATCAGATCGGCGTGGCCCTGCTCTATATAGCGGAAGGCCACGTCGATCGACTGCATGCCCGAGCCGCAATTGCGCTGCACCGTCCAGCCGGGCACGGATTCGTCGATGCCGAGCCGCAGCGCCGCGACGCGGCCGGGGTTGATCTCGTCGGCGATCGGGTTGACGCAACCCATGATCACCTCGTCGAAGGATTCCGCGCCGAAGGGCTGGCGCAGCAGCAGCGGCCGGCCGCAGGCGACGGCAAGATCGACCGGGGTGAACGGTCCCGGCCGGCCGCGCGCCTTGAGGAACGGCGTGCGCGAGCCGTCGACTATATAGACCGGACGGCCTGGAGATTGTCGCGTGTCGGTTGCGATGGCTGGGTTTCCTTCCTGTCGCCGCGCCGGGGCTTGAGTTCCTCCGGCGAAAAATCATCCACCATGATGGCCTGGTGCACCGCGTCTTCCGCCGCCTGCAACGCGGTTATCTCCGCCGCGGTCAGCAGGCCGCCGGTGCGCGCCGCGTGCCAGTCCCGGATCTTGGCCTGGCGCAGCCGGAGCCGGACCGGCTCGACCGCGTGGACCAGATGGAAGGCGCGCTCCACCAGCACGGCGCCGCCGCGTTCCGCATCTAGATAAAGGCCGCCGGTCAAGCGCTCGCGCGTCTCGGACGGTTCTGTGACGAGCTCGGCGCAACGCCGCGTCAGCGCGTCGGCGGGACCGTTGCGGTGCCGGGCTTGGGCCGGCACCACCGCGCGCAGCAGCCACGCCACCGGCCGCGCGGGGAAATTGGCGATGACGCCGTCGATCGCGGTCTCGATGCTCTTCAACCCCACCGCCATGCAGTAATCGACCAGAATTCCATCCGCGGCGACGCGGCCCTCATCCTCGAAGCGCTTCAACACCGCGCTCAGCAGGTAAAGCTCGCTCAATATGTCGCCGAGCCGCGCCGAGATCATCTCCTTGCGCTTCAAGGCGCCGCCCAGCGTGAGCAGCGACATGTCGGCGAGGAACGCCAGCACCGCGGCGTAGCGCGAAAGCTGGCGATAATGCCGGGCCGGCCCGGGCGCGAACCGGCCGCGCGTCCAGCTACGCCCGAAGGCGCGGCCGATATTCTTGAGACTGTCCGCGACATGCGCCCAGAAGGCCTTATCGAAAGCCGCCAGCCCCTTTTCCCGGTCGGGATCGGCCAGCGCCTTCATCTCGTCGAGCAGATGGGGATGGCAGCGGATCGCGCCCTGGCCGAAGATCATCAGATTGCGGGTGAGGATATTGGCGCCCTCGACCGTGATGGCGACCGGCACCGAACGGTAGAGATCGCCCAGATAATTGAGCGGACCGTCGATCACGCCCTTACCGCCGTGGATGTCCATGGCGTCGTTGACCGCCGCGCGCATGCGCTCGGTGGCGTGCGATTTCATG
>DATNMV010000148.1:0-4731 GCA_035602175.1 Allostellaceae bacterium | reverse complement strand
CCGAGGAAGCCGATCGAGGCGCCCGACAACATGAAAATCCGCAGGATCATGCCGCTGGTCGCGCCCATGGTGCGCAAGATCGCGATGTCGCGCCCCTTGTCCTTCACCAGCATGATCATGCTCGAGACGATGTTGAATGCCGCCACCACGATGATGAGCGTCAGGATCAGGAACATGACGTTGCGCTCGACCTGCACCGCGTTGAAGAAGGAGAGATTGTTGCGCTGCCAGTCGAAGACGCGCACGCCGGGGCCGAGCGACGACGATATCTCCTGGTCGAAATGCCCCACGTCGTCGGGGTTGGTGACGAACACCTCGATCTGCGATACCGCGTTGTCGGGCAGGTTGAAGAAAGTCTGCGCCGTCGGCAGCGGCATGAAGATCACGCCGCTGTCGTATTCGTACATGCCGACATTGAAGGTGCCGGCGACGCGGTAGGCCTTGATGCGCGGCACGGTGCCGAAGGCGGTCGCCGTGCCCTGGGGCGAGATCAGGGTGATGCTGTCGCCGGGCTTGATGCCGAGGGTGAAGGCCAGACGCTCGCCGATCAGTACGACATCGCCCGTGAAGGCGTCGAGCGCTCCGGCGGAGAGCTTGCTCGAGATGGTCTGCTGATCCTTCAGATCCTCGGGCGAAAGGCCGCGCACCAGCACGCCCGCGGCCTGGTTGCGCGAGGTCGCCATCACCTGGCCCTGGACGGTGGGCCGCGCCGCGGTGATGCCGGGAAGCGCCCGCACCTTCGCCGCCAGCGCGTCGTAATCGGTAAGCGGCCCTTGCGCGGCATAGACGCTGACATGGCCGTTGAAGCCGAGGATGCGGCCCAACAGCTCGGCGCGGAATCCGTTCATCACCGCCATGGTGATGATGAGCGTGGCGACGCCCAGCATGATGCCCAGAAGCGAGAAGATGGCGATGACCGAGACGAAGCCTTCCTGGCGCCGCGCGCGCAGATAACGGAAGGCGACCATGCGTTCGAAGGCACCAAGGATCATGACTTCTCCACCAGCATGTTGAGCGCGGCGTCGGGCGGCAATTCCTGCTTGGCGCCGCTCTTGCGTTGCTTGAGCTCGACGACGCCCTTTTCCAGGCCGCGCGGACCGATGACCAGCTGCCAGGGCAGGCCTATCAAATCCATGGCAGCGAATTTCGCGCCGGGAGATTCGTCGCGGTCGTCGTAGAGCGTCTCGATCCCGGCGCGGTCGAGCCGGGCGTAGAGATCGTCCGCGGCAGCGGCGCATTTGGCGTCACCCACGCGCAGATTGACCAATCCCACCCGGAAAGGCGCGACGCTCGAAGGCCAGATGATCCCGGCATCGTCATGGTTGGCTTCGATTATGGCGCCGACAAGGCGGGATACGCCGATGCCGTAGGAGCCCATTTCGACCGCGATGCTTTCGCCCTTGGGCCCGACGACGTTCGCCTTCATCGGCTTGGAATATTTGGTGCCGAAATAGAACAGCTGGCCTACCTCGATGCCGCGGGCCGAACGTCTGCGAGCCTCTGGTACGCGCTCGAACGCGGCCGGATCGTGTTTCTCGTCGGTCGCGGCATACCATTGTAGAAGGTAATCCTGCACGGTCGGGCCGGCCGGATCGATACTGCTTTCCTCGAGTTTCTCGATGTCGCTCTCGAAATAGAGCTGGCTCTCGCCGGTTGTGGCCTGGACATGGAATTCGTGGCTGAGATCGCCGCCGATCGGGCCGGTCGCGGCGCGCACCGGAATCGGCGCCAGACCCATGCGCTTGAAGGTCTTCATGTAGGCCACGAACATCTTGAAATAGGAGACGATCGCGCCCGCCTTATCGAGGTCGAAGGAGTAATTGTCCTTCATCAGGAATTCGCGCCCGCGCATGACGCCGAAGCGCGGCCGCACCTCGTCGCGGAATTTCCACTGGATGTGATAGAGGTTCTTGGGCAGGTCGCGGTAGCTCTTGACGCCGTTGCGGAAGATGTCGGTGATCAGCTCCTCGTTGGTGGGGCCGTAAAGCATCTCGCGCTTGTGCCGGTCGGGAAAGCGCAGCATCTCCTCGCCGTAATCCTTGTAGCGCCCGCTCTCCTGCCACAGCTCCGCCGGCTGGATGGTGGGCATGAGCAATTCCTGCGCGCCGGCGGCGTCCTGCTCCTCGCGCACGATCTGCTCGACCTTCTTGAGAACCCGGAAACCCAGCGGCAGCCAGGTATAGATGCCCGAGGCGGATTGCCGGATCATGCCGGCGCGCAGCATCAGCCGGTGGGAGACGATCTGCGCCTCGCTCGGATTCTCCTTGAGCAGCGGCAGGAAATACTGGGAGAAGCGCATCGCGACTCGGGTTTCTCGTCAGGGTGGCGCACTCTAGCCGAAGGCGGCGCGGTGCGCCAAGACAAGCGCCCGGCGGCGGACCGGGCCGGGCGGGCAGCGGGGACGGACGGCGCCGGCGGCTGCGCCCGGGATCCTTAGCTCATCGACGCCACCTTCACGCCCGTCGACCCGCGGCGGAGAGGCAAGTCCGGCGAGCGACCGGCCGTTCCGCGACGGTTTCAACTTCCTCGCGCTTTGGTTGTAACTGATTTAAACGGTTCCAAATTGGAAAATTATCGTGACGCGGCGGCGCGAATTTCGTACACTTCGACCTGCTTGGAAGGAACGCACGCAAGAAAGCGTCCCGGCCCAAGTTTGGGGAGAAAAAAACGGCAAGACCGCCATCCGGTCTTGCCTTATTTTTTTGCCCGCCGTTTGGCCTTGGCCCGCCACGGCGCCTGGCGCCCGATGCGGCGGTGGACCGGGCAGCCCGGCACATGCGCGCCGGGCAAATAGCCCAGGCTCATCAGGAACTCGCCCACGATCTCGCCGCCGGTGAAGCGGAAAGTCTCCTTGAACAGCGCGACCCAGGAATCCTTGGAACGCGGGTGATGGGCGTCGAGCCAGGCGGCGAAGGAGCCATAAGCCTTGCGGATGGCGCGTAGCCGCTTGGCGTTGTCGATCACGGCGGCGATCTTGAGCCGGTTGCGGATGATGCCGGAATCCTTGAGCAGGCGCTTCACGTCGCGCTTCCCGAACGCCGCCACCTTGTTGATGTCGAAGCCGCGGAACGCCTTTTTGAAGGCGGCGCGTTTCTTGAGCACGGTGAGCCAGGACAGCCCGGCCTGGTTGATCTCCAGCACCAGGCGCTCGAACAGCACCGCGTCCCGGCGCGAAGGAAAGCCGTATTCCCGGTCGTGATAGGGGCCGTGGAACTCGTGGCTGGGCGCCAGCCGGCAATAGGCCGCGCTCATCTCAACCGCCCTGCAACTTCGCGAGCTCGTTGACCATGGCCCAATGCGCCACCAGCCAGACCAGCGCCGCCAGCACCGTGGTGGCGAGCGATTTAGCGAGAAGATGCGGCTTGGCCGGGGCGCCGGCATCGTGGCCGAGCTCGCCCTCCTCCGCCGGTTTGACGCCCCAGGGCAGCACGGCGAACAGCACGATCCACCAGATCACCACGTACATCGAGATGTCGATAGCCAGATTGCCCATGGAGATAATTATACCTGTTCCAGTTCGATCAGCGTGCCGCAAAAATCCTTGGGATGGAGGAACAGCACCAGCTTGCCGTGGGCGCCGATCGACGGCTCGCCGTCGCCCAGCACGCGCGCGCCTTCGCCTTCGAGCTTGTCGCGCGCGGCCATGATATCCGCCACCTCGTAACACAGATGATGCATGCCGCCGGCCGGGTTGCGTTCAAGAAAGGATTTGATCGGCGATTTCTCGCCCAGGGGCTCGATCAGCTCGATCTTGGCGTTGGGCAATGTGACGAACACGGTGGTGACGCCATGCGCGGGCAAGGGCACCGGGGCCGAAACCTCGGCGCCCAGCATCGCCTTGTAGACCTCGGCCGCCGCCTTGACGTCGGGCACGGCGATGGCGACGTGGTTCAAGCGCCCGATCATGTCCCGCCCCCGTCGATGCGCACCAAATGAACCTGCGTCACCGGCTTCTTGCCGTGCCAATCCTTGAGCGAGCGGCGCACGGCGAGCCTGGCCGCCTCGCGCACCGCCGCGTCGTCGCGTAATTCCTTGGCCGATAGCTCCTCCAACGCCGCCGCCACGCGGCTGCCCAGCTCCTCGGCATCGCCTTCGATGTCGATAATTCCCTGCACCGTCACTTGCGGCGACGCCAGGAGATTGCCCTTGCGGTCCATGACGATGGTCGCGAGCGCCGCGCCGTTGAACACCATGCGCTGGCGGTTCTTGAGCGCCTCGCCCTTGGCATCAAGCAGCGACTTGCCGTCGGCCACCAGCCGCCCGACCGGCACCTCGCCCACCACCGAAGCCGGCCCGGGAGCGAGCTTCACCACCTCGCCGTTCCGGGTCACGATCGCCTGCGGTACCTGGCATTGCTCGGCGAGCCGCGCCTGGGCCATCAAATGCCGCGCCTCGCCATGCACCGGCACGGCGATCCTGGGCCGCACCAGTTGATACATGCGGATCAATTCGTCCTGCGCCGGATGGCCCGAGACATGGACCAGCGCGTCGTGGTCGGTGACGATGGATATTCCGAGCTTGGCGAGTGCGTTTTGCAGCCGGCCGACGGCGCGCTCGTTGCCCGGGATCACGCGCGAGGAGAAGATCACCGTGTCGCCTTCTTCCAAAACGATATCGGGATGCTCGTCCTCGGCGATGCGCGCCAAGGCCGAGCGCGGCTCGCCCTGGCTACCGGTGCAGATGAGGAGCGCCTTCTCGCGCGGCAGATACGAGGCCTCTTCCTCGGTCAGG
>DATNMV010000147.1:0-3643 GCA_035602175.1 Allostellaceae bacterium | reverse complement strand
GTCGCCGGCATGATCGAAGCGCTGCTGATCGCATCATCTCCCGAGATCGCCAACCTGCGCAGCGCGGGTCCTTATATCGCGGCTCTGCTTTTCCTGATGATTGTCGGAACGGGTCAAGGAGTCGGGGCGCGCGAATGACCGAGATGAGCAAGGCTGCGCCGCTTCCGGCGCTGGCGCCGCCAACAGCCGAGATTACACCGCGGCTGCGCGCCATCACCATTGTCGCCGTGGTTGGCGCTGTTTCTGTCGTCATTGCGTTCACCTGCGGCGGTTATTGGCTGTCAAACTTCACGCAAGCCTATTGCATGGCCCTCGCAGTGCTCGGCTGCGCGCTGCTCTACGGCCAGCTTGGCCTGGTGTCGCTCTGCCAATGGGCGCTGGTCGGCGTCGGCGGCTGGGTGAGCTTGCGTTTCTATCACTACGTTCACCCGCCATTCGTCCTGACGATACTCGTCGGCGGCATCGGCGCCTCGGTAATCGGCATGATCTGGGGACTGCCGGCATTGCGCATGCGCGGGCTTTATCTGGCGCTGGTGACGCTGATGCTCGCCGGGGCCTTTCAGAGCCTGGTGACGGTGATCAGCTTTCCGGTCGGCGGCCCCGGTTTTCTCGGCCAGGTCGGCGCCAGCGGCAACGACCGGATCACCATGGCGCGGCCGGTCTTTGCCTCGGGCGACACCGGTTACTTTCTGTTCGTCGCCGTTGTGACCGTGCTTTGCATTTTCCTGGTCGAGGCGCATCGCCGGTCCAAGCCTGGACGCGCCTGGGCGCTGATCCGCAAGAACGAACAGATGGCGGCGGCATCCGGCGTAAGGATCGTGTTCTACAAAGCCTGGGCGTTTGCGCTTTCCGGATTTCTCGCCGGCGTCGCCGGCGCGTTATTGGCCGGCCTGTTCGGCCAGCTCGACGGATCGGCGTTTCCGACCACCACCTCGATCGTCATCTTCATCGGCACACTCCTTGGCGGCTACGACGTCTGGCTCGGCGCTTTCCTCGGCGGCGTATTGACCCGCTTCATTCCGGCGCTGCTGATCGACCTCAACGTCAATACCAATGCCGGATTCATGATCTTCGGCGCGGCGCTGTTGTTCGCGCTGCGCGATCCGCTCGGACTCGGCGGCCAACTCACGCTCCTCGCCGAACGTCTCTACAGCAAGTTTCAGGCACAGCGCGCATCATGATCAAGATCGACGCGCTGACGGTCCAGTTCGGCGGCATCAAGCCGCTGGACACGCTCGAGGCGCAATTCAGCGCGGCGATTTGCGGCCTGATCGGACCGAATGGCGCGGGCAAGACGACGCTGCTCAACGTGCTGTCGGGTTTCGTCAAGCCACTCGAAGGATCCATCCTGCTCAACGACGCGGCGCTGCTCGGACTTTCGCCCCAGCGCCGCGTCAGTTTGGGACTGCGCCGTACATTTCAGCAGGAGCTTGTGGTCGACGAATTGACGGCGATGGAGAATATTCAAGCCATTGCCGACCACGTCTCGGCCGATCACGCGAGCGCGCGGCGCGAGGTCGCCGCGGCCCTCGATTTCGTGGGTTTGAGCGCGAGGCGCTCCGTGCTCGGACGTCAGCTTAATTTGTTCGACCGCCGCATGGTCGAGATCGGCAAGACCTTGATCGGCCGGCCGAAGGTCATTCTCATGGACGAGCCGGGAGCGGGCCTCAACGAGGTCGAAACGGAGCAGCTGCGCCGGCTGTTGATCCAAATTCCCTCGGTCTTCGACACCCAGCTCGTGCTTATCGACCACGACGCCGATCTCATCGCCTCGGTCTGCGTCGAGACATTAGTGCTCGACTTCGGTAAGCGCCTGGCCATGGGGCCGACGCGCGCGGTGCTTGACGATCCGGTCGTGCGTCGCGCTTACCTGGGACGCGAATAAGCGATGACCGAATCCGCGCTGACGGTGAGCAACCTCTTCGTGGCGCGCGGCGGCCGGCCCGTGTTGCGCGATGTTTCGATTGACGTCGCGCCCGGCGAGATCACGGCGCTGCTCGGCGCCAATGGCGCCGGTAAATCCACCCTCGTTCTCACCATGGCCGGCGTTCTGCCGGCGTTGCGCGGGCACGTGTCCTGCGACGGCACGGAGCTTTTGGGACAATCGCCGGACTCCGTGCGCCGGCAGGGCGTCGCCTTGGTGCTTGAGGGCCATCCGGTTCTGATCGGGCTGTCGGTGCGCGACAATCTGGCCGCCGCGGCGCTGATGCATACGCGCCGCGACGCTGACCGGGAAGTCGAGGCGGCGCTCGATATCTTCCCGGAATTGCGCAGCCGGCTTACCACCGCAGCGCAGAACCTATCGGGCGGCCAGAAGCAGATGGTGGTGATCGCGCAGGCGATGATCTCGCGGCCGCGCTATCTCCTGATCGATGAGCTGTCCTTTGGACTGGCGCCGTCGGTCGTAAGCCGCCTCGCCGAAACGATTCAGGCCATCGCTGCGCGCGGCGTCGGCATTTTGCTGATCGAGCAATTCACGACCTTGGCGCTTTCTCTAAGTAAACGCGCTTACGTCATGGAGCGCGGCACCGTCGCCTTCGCCGGCAGTTCGGAGGAGTTGCGCGAGCATCCGCAAATTTTGCACGGCGCGTATTTGGCCTCGGGCCAGGCCGCGCCGGCGTCGCCGATTGCTTCGCCGGCGTAATCGCGCGTACGGCCCGGCTTAGACTGTCGCAGCGCGCAGCTTAGGGATCACCGCCTCGCCGAACACCCAATAAACCTCCGCCGTCTGCGCCGGCGAAATCAGCCGGTCGAACAGGCCGGCAAAATGTCCGGCGCCGGCGGCGCGACATTGGGCGGCGATCTCTTCAGCGATGGCGGCGGGCTCACCGCCGATGAACTCTTCCTCGCCGATGGTGAAACTGTGCGACAACGGGGTGTCGAGCACCGGACGGTCGGGGTGGTTGAGCCGCGGATCAAATTTAAGGAAGTCGCGATACGCCACCCGGCGCTTGGCGAGCGCTTCCTCATCCTCATCCATCACCACCTGGCGGCGGAGACAGAGATCGTCCGGTCCGGCCTTCCGCCCGACCTTGGCAGCTTCGTCGCGGTAGGCGTCGAAGATCTCGATGACTTTTTCCTGCGGATGAAAGCCGGTTGAGATTTTGGCGCCGCGGCGCGCCGCCTTGCGCGCCGACGAAGCGCTGACGACCGTCACCCATTTCGGCGGATGCGGCTGCTGCACGGTCCGCGGCGTCAGCCGCATATTGTCGAAACTCCAGAATTTTCCGTGATGAGAGATCACCGGCTCGGCCAGCGCTTTGTCCATAACCTCGACTGCTTCGTCGTAGCGGGCGCGCGCTTCCTCGACGCTAAGGCCGACTTGCGCCATTTCAGGAGGAATGCCGGGAGAGGTGCCGATTTCGAGGCGGCCGCCGGTCAAATGATCGAGCATGCCGATCTCTTCGACCAGCCGCCACGGTGAATGATAAGGCGGCACCATGCCCATCACGCCGAGACGCAGTTTTTTGGTGCGCCCAGCCACGGCGGCGATCAACAGATTGGGCGACGGCGAATAGGACGCGCCGAAATGATGCTCGCTGAAGAAGATACCCTCGAAGCCGGCCGCTTCGGCGCTGGTCCAGGCATCGAGACAGGCATTGAAGTGGCGGAGCGACACAGCCGGATCGAAATGTTCGATCAA
>DATNMV010000146.1:0-5142 GCA_035602175.1 Allostellaceae bacterium | reverse complement strand
GGCGCTGGCCGCCTTCGACAACCAGGTGCCGTTCTACGTGGCGCTGCCCTCGCCCTCGATCGACTGGTCGATAACCGACGGCCGCAAGATACCGATCGAGGAGCGCGACCCGGCCGAGCTGGCCGAGATTTCGGGCCGGCTTGCGGATGGCGGCGTGGCGCGGGTGCGCGTAATACCCGAGGGCAGCACCGCCGCCAATCCCGGATTCGACGTGACCCCCGCGCGGCTCATCACCGCGCTCATCACCGAGCGCGGCATCTGCGCCGCCTCGCGCGAGGGTCTGCTGTCGCTCTTTCCCGAGAGACGGGCAGCCGAGTAAATTTAGCCGATATGCTGCTTCAGGAACGCGGTGGTGCGTTCGAGCGCGAGCTCCTGCGCCGCCTTGTCGAAGGACGGCCGCTCGTCGCAGGAAAAGCCGTGGCCGGCGCTGTAGACATAGATCGGCAATCCCGGCTGGGCCTGCTTGATCTTTTCCACGTCGGTCATCGGGATGGACTGGTCTTTATCCCCAAAGTGCAGGATCAGCGGCGCGCGCGGCTTCTCGCCGGCGTTCCCGGCGATCATGCCGCCGTAATAGCCCACCGCCGCGGCCACGCCTGAAAGCCGCGTGGTGGCGAGGAAGGCGAGCGAGCCGCCCCAGCAATAGCCCACCACCGCCACCTTGCCGAACTGCTTGGCGTAATCGATCGCCGCCTGGGTGTCGGCGAGCGAGGCTTCCATCGCGATCTTGGGGCGCAGCGCGCGGCCTTCCTCGATGCTTTTGGGGTCGTAGCCCAGCTCGATGCCCGGCTTGATGCGGTCGAACAGCGCCGGCGCCACCGCGGCATAGCCCATCGCGGCGAAGCGGTCGGTCACCGCCTTGATGTGGTGGTTGACGCCGAAGATCTCCTGGATGACGACGATGGCGCCCTTGGGCTTGCCCTGGGGTTGGGCCACGTAAGCCCCCAGCTTGTGGCCGTCCTTGGCGCTCAGCGAAATCATCTGTCCCATGGAAATCCTCCTCGTTGTCGGGTTTTTGACCGGCGGCGATATTAGGGAAGGGCGCAGCCGAAGGCTAGAGCCAGAACTAGAGATTAAAGCGCACATGCAGGATATCGCCGTCCTGCACGGTGTAATCCGCGCCTTCGAGGCGCATCTTGCCCGCCTCTTTCGCCTGGGTCTCGCCGCCCGCGGCGACGAAATCGGCGTAGGAAATCACCTCGGCGCGGATGAAGCCCTTCTCGAAATCGCTGTGGATCGCGCCCGCCGCCTGCGGCGCCTTGGAGTTCTGGCGCACCGTCCAGGCATGCGCCTCCTTGGGGCCGACGGTGAAGAAGGTCACCAGGTCCAAGAGCCGGTATCCGGCGCGGATGATGCGGGCAAGCCCGGTCTCGGCGAGGCCCAGGCTGTCGAGGAATTCGCGCCGCTCGGCCTCGTCGCCGAGCTGCGCCACCTCGGCCTCGATCGCGGCCGAAATCACCACGCATTGCGCGCCCTGTTTCTTGGCGTAATCCGCGACCCGCGCCGCCTGCGCGTTGCCCTTGGCCGCTGCGCTCTCCTCGACGTTGCAGACATAGAGCACCGGCTTGGCGGTCAGCAGTTGCAAATCCTTGACGATGGGCAGGGCTTCGCGCGGCAACGCCACGCCGCGCGCCGGCTTGCCCGCCTTGAGCGCCTCCAGGATGGGCTCGATCACGTCGAGTTGCGCCTTGGCCTCCTTGTCGGCACCGCGCGCTTTCTTCTCCGCCGCGAAACGGCGCTTCTCCAGGCTTTCGAGATCGGCCAGCATCAATTCGGTCTCGACGGTTTCGGCGTCGCGGATCGGGTCTATCGAGCCTTCCACATGCGTGACGTTGCCGTCCTCGAAGCAGCGCAGCACCTGGGCGATCGCGTCGACGGCGCGGATATGGCCGAGGAACTGGTTGCCCAGCCCTTCGCCTTGGCTCGCGCCGCGCACCAGCCCGGCTATGTCGACGAATTCCAATTGGGTCGGCACGATCTTCACGGAGTTGGCGAGACGCGCGAGTGTGTCCAGCCGCTCGTCGGGCACTGCCACCCGGCCGATATTGGGCTCGATGGTGCAGAAGGGATAATTCGCCGCCTCGGCCGCCTGGGTCGCTGTCAGCGCGTTGAACAGCGTTGACTTGCCCACATTGGGGAGCCCGACAATGCCGCAATTGAATCCCATGGCTAATCTGCGGCCGGCGGCGGGTTCTTCGGGTTGGGCCGGAGGATCGCCGCCACCTTGGTGGCGAAGCCGGCGGCGTCGTCCAGCACCAGCAGCGGGAAGGCTTCGGCCAATGCCTCGATCAGCGGCGTAACCCAGACCATTTCATCGGCCTCGAAATTCTGCAGCACATAGGGCTCGACCAGTTCGCGCGCGCCGGGATGGCCGATGCCGACGCGCACGCGCCAGTAATCGTTGCCGATGGCGTCGTCGATCGAGCGCAAGCCGTTATGCCCGGCGCTGCCGCCGCCGCGCTTGACCCTGAGCTGGCCCGGATCGAGATCGATGTCGTCGTGGAACACGGCGATCGCGCCGGGTTCGATCTTGTAGAGCCGCGCCGCCGCACCGACCGAATCGCCCGAGAGATTCATGAAGGTCTGCGGCTTGAGCAGGAAAATCCGCTCGCCCGCCTTGGTGGTGGCGACCGCCAGCTCGCCCTGGAACTTGGCGCGCCAGGCGGCGAATTGGTGACGGCGTTGAATCGCGTCGACCGCCATGAATCCCAGATTGTGGCGGGCGCGCTCGTAGCGGGCCCCGGGATTGCCGAGCCCGACCAGAAGCCGCATCGGATATTCCGGCTACTTCTTGGGCGGCGCGCCGCCGGCCAGCGCCTTGGCCGCCGCCGCGCCCGGAGCGCCGCCTTTCGGCGCCGCACCCGGAGTCGCGCCCGCCGCGGCACCCGGCGCCGCGCCCGGGGTAGCGCCCGGCGCCGCGCCCGGAACGGCGCCCGCTTCGCCTTCGGCCGGCGTGCCGGCTTCGGCCGCCGCCGCGGCTGCCGCCACCGCCGCCGCCGCCGCCGCCGCGGCCGCCGCCGCCTCTTCGCGCACCGCGGTCGGCGAGGCGATCGAGGCGATGGTGAAGTCGCGGCTGATGACCGGACGCACGCCCTCCGGCAGCTTGACCTTGCTGATGTGCACGCTGTCGCCGATCTCGAGATCGTCGAGCGCGATGGTGATGTGCTCGGGAATCGCGTCCACCGGGCAGAGCATGTCGATCGCGTGGCGCACCACGTTGAGGATGCCGCCGCGCTTGATGCCGGGCGAATTCTCCGCGTTGATGAATCGCACCGGCACGGCGACCGTGATCTTGGTGCCGGCACCGACGCGCATGAAATCGACATGCACCGGCCGGTCGGTCACCGGATCGACCTGGACCTCGCGCGGCAAGGCGCGGTGCTTGGCGCCTTCGAGCTCGACCTCGATCAGGCGGGCGAAGAAACCCGGCTTGACGAATTCGCGCGTCAATTCGCGCGGGTCGACCGAGATCAGCGTGGGCGGCTTGCCCTCGCCATAGAGCACGCCGGGCACGCGCCCGGCGCGGCGCACGGCGCGCGCCGGTCCGCGTCCCGCGCCGTCGCGCGGCGTGACGCTCAAGGTGATCGTATCGGCCATAATTCCAACTCCTTCAGGCGAACAGACTCGAAACCGAACGTTCCTCGCTGATGCGCAGAATCGCTTCGGCCATCAGCGGGGCGATGGTCAGGCGGCGGATGTTGCGGGCCACCCGCACCGCCTCGGTGGCGGCGATGCTGTCGGTGGTGACCAGCGCTTCCATCGGCGAGGCGGTAACGCGCGCCACCGCGCCGCCGGACAATACGCCATGGGTGACGTAGGCAGCCACCGTCTTGGCGCCGCGCTCGACCAGCGCCTCGGCGGCGTTGCACAGCGTGCCGGCGCTGTCGACGATGTCGTCGACCAGAATGCAGCGGCGGCCCTGCACGTCGCCGATGACGTTCATGACCTCGGATACGCCGGCGCGCTCACGCCGCTTGTCGATGATGGCGAGATCGGCGTCGAGCCGCCGCGCCACCGCCCGCGCGCGCAGCACGCCGCCCACGTCGGGGGAGACGATGACCAGCTCCTTGGCGTCATAGCGCTGCTTGATGTCCTGGATGAACACCGGGGCGGCGAACAGATTGTCGGTCGGGATGTCGAAGAAGCCCTGGATCTGGCCGGCGTGCAAATCGAGAGTCAGAACCCGGTCGGCGCCGGCGGCGGTGATCATGTTGGCGACCAGCTTGGCGGAGATCGGCGTGCGCGGGCCGGATTTGCGGTCCTGGCGGGCATAGCCGTAATAGGGGATGACGGCGGTGGAGCGCCGCGCCGAGCCGCGCTTCAACGCGTCGAGCGTCACCAGCAATTCCATCAGATTGTCGTTGGCCGGGTAGGAGGTCGGCTGGACCACGAACACGTCCTCGCCGCGCACGTTCTCGTTGATCTCGACGAACACTTCCATGTCGGAGAAGCGGCGCACGCTGGCGTCGGTCAGCGGCGTCTTGAGATAGGCCGAAATAGCCTCGGCCAGCGGGCGATTGCTGTTGCAAGCGAGAATTTTCATGTTGGTGTCGCCGTCCGTGGCCTTGCGCCCGGATGGGCCGCCCGCCTCGAGCCGATGGGCCAAAGCGGGCGCGAATGTAACAAAGGGTTCTCGGGCTGTAAACGCCCTTGTGTCGCCGGGAAAAGCCGGAAAGCGCCACCCCGCGAAGGGGTTAAGAGGCGCCGCCGGCCGGCCCGGCGCGCTCGATCAGCTGCCGCACGCCGGGGGCGGCGGCGTTGGTGACGGCATAGGCGGTATCGCCCCAGAAGCGGTCGAGGCTGCCGGCCGGCACCGCGTTCTCCTGGTTGACGCGCCCGACCTCGCTGCCGTCGGGGCGGATTAGCGCCCAACTCACCTTGACCTTCTGGCTGTTGCCGTCGGGCGGCGACACTTCGACCATGCCCGACAGCGTGTAATCCGCCGGGCCGCCGCCCTTGCCGGCCAGCACGATGTTGACGCGCTTCAGCGCCTCGCCCATGGCGCGGGCGAGCGAGCTGTCGCCGTCGCCCGGCGCGCCGTTGACGTCGCGCAGCGCGATCACCGGGTCGACATTGCCCTGCGGCAGCGGCGCTCCGCCTTCGACCAGCTTGGCGATGGCGGGCGCCGCCGGCCGCGCCAGG
>DATNMV010000145.1:0-3779 GCA_035602175.1 Allostellaceae bacterium | reverse complement strand
CGCGGGCTTCATCGAGGAAAGCGGCGCGGCGCAGTATCTGCGCGATGCGCGTATCGCGCCGATCTACGAAGGCACCAACGGCATCCAGGCCATTGACCTGGTCGGGCGCAAGTTGATGCGCGACCGGGGCGCGGCGGCGGCGGCGCTGGCTGCCGACATGCGCCAAACTCTGAAGCGCCTCGGGGGCGACAAGGAGATCGCGGCGCCGCTCGCGCAAGGCGTCGACGCGCTGGAAAAGGCGGAAAGCTGGCTGATCGAAACTTACGCCCAGGATCCGGGCCGCGCACTGGCCGGAGCCGAGCCCTATCTCCGGCTGCTCGGCACCGTGGCGGGCGGCTGGCTGCTGGCCGAAGGAGCGCTGGCGGCGGCGCGGCGGCTCGAAGCGAATGAGGGCGACGCCGGCTTTCTCAAGGCCAAGATCGCGACCGCGCGATTTTATGCCGAGCACCGCCTGGCGCTGGCGCCGGCGCTGCTGCCCGCGGTGACTGGCGGCGGCACGGTGATGGGTTTCGCGCTCGACTTGCTTTAGGACTTGATGCTGGCGGCCGGCTTTGTGTTGACGCAACGCAACAGCCGCCAATAGCCGAACAGATTGCTCGGCCGGATTTCGCGCACCGACAGCGCGCTCGACATCAGGAACGCGTCCAACGGGAAATCGGCGTGGAAGCCGATCTTGCCGGCCAGGGGCGCGAGCGTTTTTTCCACGGTGCGCATCACCGGATTCTCGCTGGTGAAGTGGTTGACGATGACGATGGTGCCGCCGGGCCGGCAAACCCGGCGCATTTCGGCGGCGAAGCGGGCGGGATCGGGAACCACCGAAGCCACATAGAGAGCCAGCACCGCGTCGAAGCTGCTGTCGGCGAAGCTCAAATTCTCCGCGTCCATCTCGTGCAGCGCCTTGACCTGCTTCAGGCTCTTGCGGTGAACGCGCTTCTTCGCCTTGGCCAGCATTTCGGCCGAGACATCGATGCCGGTGACTTCGGCGTCCGGGCGGAAATACGGCAAGGACAAGCCGGTGCCGACGCCGACTTCGAGGATACGCTGTCCCGGCTGGTCGTTGGCAAAGCGCACCGCCGCCTTGCGGCCGGGATGGAAGATCGGCCCGAAGACGAAATCATAGGATCCGGAAAACAGCCGGTATGTCTTGAGCGTATCTTGCAGATCCATTGTGTGTGCCTGTTCCTCACGCGCGCGGGGATTGTACCACACCAAAGGGTGCGGCACGCCAGCCCTATCGGCCGCGCATCGGCCGCCAGGGCGGATCAGACCAGGGTTATGCGCTCGGCCTCGAGGCCCTTGCGGCCCTCGACGACATCAACCTGAACGCGCTGCCCGGGCTCGAGCGCCTCGATGCCGCTGCGGCGAAGCGCGGTGATGTGCACGAAGATGTCCTTGCCGCCGCCTTCGGGCGAAATGAATCCGTAGCCCTTCTCCGATTCGAACCACTTGACCGCGCCCTGCATGCTTTGCGCAGGGCCACGCGGCCGCGTGCCGGGGCCGCCGCCAGCCGAAGACACGGCGGTGCTGTTATCGATGTTGAGGACGTTCACCACCAAGGGCCCCTTGGCGCCGGATCCCACCTCGCAAGTGATCGAGGTGCCTTCGCGGACTTCCTCGTAACCGGCGCGGCGCAGGATCGCCATCGGCAGGAATGCATCGGGTGTTCCGTCCGACATGGCGACAAAGCCGAAACCCTTCGCCGGGTTGAACCACTTCACCTTGGCTTCGACACGGCGGCCACTCGGAACGTCCTCGGTACGGAAAAAATCGGGACGGCGTTCACGGTCATACATGGGCGTTCTGGTATTACCCCCCCCTTTAAACCAGGTTGTATAATTTATTTACAATAGCGCGAATCGGCGTGTCCCGCTAGGGCGCACGAGTCGAAATAAATTCCGCACCGCAACAGCGGCTTTAGCCCGGGTAAGCGACCACTTTCTGCCGTTGCTCGCCCAGACCGGTGACGGTCAGCCGCATGCTGTCGCCCGGCTTGAGGAAGCGGTTGCGCCCCATTCCAACCCCCGAAGGCGTTCCGGTGGCGATCAGATCGCCCGGCATCAGGGTCAGAAACTGGCTGGTGTAGCTGATGATGGTGGCGCAATCGAAGATCATGTCCTTGGTCGAGGCCTTCTGCATCACCTGGCCGCTGACCTCGCACATGACTTCCAGGTTCTGCGGGTCCGGCACCTCGTCCGGCGTGACCAGCCAGGGACCGGCCGGGCAGAAGGTGTCGCAGCCCTTGCCCTTCATCCATTGCGGCCCGCGCTCCAACTGGAAATTGCGCTCCGATACGTCGTTGACGATGCAATAGCCGGCAACGTGCTTCAGCGCGTCGGATACGGAAACGTATTGCGCCTTGGTGCCGATGAAGATGCCGAGCTCGACCTCCCAATCGCCCTTGATCGAATTCTTGGGCAGGATGACGGTATCGTTCGGGCCGGAATAAGACGTGATTGTTTTCATGAACAGCACCGGCTCGGTCGGGATCTTCATCGTCGCTTCGTTGGCGTGATCACGGTAGTTCAATCCCACGGCGACGATCTTCGGCACCTGGCCGACCGGCGGCCCGATGCGCGGATTGCCGGTGACCGGCGGCAGCCGCGCCGGATCGAGTTTCCTGAGATGCTCGAGCGAGGCGGGCGCGAGCACGTCGGGCGTGATGTCGGAGATCGTGCCCGAGAGATCGCGGATCTGGCCGCTCTTGTCGAGGATGCCGGGCCTCTCCTTGCCCGCCGGGCCGTAGCGCAGCAGTTTCATGACCGTTGCCGTCCTTCCATCATTCTTCTATCGGGCGCAGCGAAGGGTCGCGAATCTGCCATACGGGGCAACGGCCTGTAAACCGCTTAACCGGAATCGTTCAGCCGGCCGGAGCGGCGAGCCTGGGCTTGAGCGCGGCGAGGTAGGCCCGGACGCGGGCGGCGTTGACGCCGAAATCGCCCTGCCCCTGGCGCGACAGCGAGCGCACGTCGATGCGGCTGCCGCCGCCGTGCCGGGCCACGCGGATGACCACGTCGTCGGTGAAGCCCATCCAGAAGCTGCGCTGGCTCGCCTCGATGCGGCCGGCTTTTTTGTCGAAGGCGATATCGATCCAGCCCGGCATGGCTTGCGCCGTGGCGAGCGCGCGCGCGAAAGCTTCGTCCGGCGGCAGATCGCTGATCACCGGTTGAATGTCGGGATAGGCCTCGAGCTGCTGCCTGGCCACTTCGGGGCCGCCATATTCGACCGGCACCGCATGCTCCGCCGCCCGCGCCGACAGCACCGACCAGAAGACCGGCGGGTTGGCGGTGTCGGTGGTGATGTCGTGGATGACCGGCAGGCGGGCGGCGATATGCGCGTAGTGCCACGGCACATAGGCCAGCAATGCTCCGAGCAGCAAACCGCCGGCGGCCATGAACCGATAGAGGCGCGGCAGCCGCCCCCAGCCGCACAGCGCCGCGAGCGAGATCAGCGCCGCCAGCAATCCGCCATAGGCGGCATAGCGCATCAGCTCGAAGGAAACGATGTAGAGCCAGAGACCGAGCCGCCAGCCCGCCGGCGCCAACGCCAGTGCCACCAGCGAGGCGACCGCCAACCAGAAGCCGAGCGCCGCCGCCGCCGCCGTCAAGCCGCGACGCGGCCGGATTACGATGCTGTCCTGATAGGCCATGCACACGCTCCTATCGCCCTAATCTTGCCACCAATCGCCGGTAAGCCGTGAGATCATCTTCGGTGACGACTCGGGCACTGAAGAACAGGCCTCCATCTCCTTGAACTCATTGCCTTTACGCGCCGTATCGGCG
>DATNMV010000144.1:0-5358 GCA_035602175.1 Allostellaceae bacterium | reverse complement strand
GCTCCGACCATCTGATGCCGGCGCCGATCCACGCCAAGGCCTATGAGCAGGCGCTGGCGATCGCGCTCTCAGCGCACCAGGCGCTGGGTTGCCGCGGCGTGAGCCGCGCCGATCTGCGCTACGACGACACCAAGGGCGAGCCGGGGCGGATGGTGCTCTTGGAAGTGAACACCCAGCCGGGCATGACGCCGACCTCGCTGGTGCCGGACATCGCGCGCCACGCCGGCATCACCTTTCCGGCATTGGTGCAATGGATGGTGGAGAACGCCGCATGCGATTTCTGAATCGCCTGCAGGGGGATGGGCGCGCCGCGCCGCGCCGGGCATTGCTCGCGGCGGCGGGCCTCGCGCTCTGCGCCCTGTGCGCCGCCACCTTCTGGCTGTGGCAGGCGGGCGAATTAACGCGCCTTTCGGCGGCCCTCGAGGCGCGGCTGCACGGCATCGGCGCCGGCAACGGGCTGGCGCTGGCCAAGGTCGAAGTCGAAGGCCGCAACCGCCAGAGCAAGCAATCGATCCTGGCCGCGCTCGACGTGAAACCAGGCATGCCGGTGATGGACATCGACCTGGCGGCGGCGCAGCAGCGGCTTCAGGCCCTGCCCTGGGTGGGTTCGGCCGAAATCGAACGGCGCATGCCCGATACGCTCTATGTCCGGATCGAGGAGCGCCAGCCCTACGCCTTCTGGCAGAAGAACGGCAAGCTCATGCTGATCGACCGCGACGGCGCGGCGATCCCGGTCGACAACCTCGGCGCTTACAGCCCGCTGATCGTGCTGGTGGGCGACGACGCGCCCGGCAACGCCGGGCCGTTGGTCGACATGCTCAAGACCGAACCGGCGCTGGCGCCGCGCGTGCAGGCCGGCGTGCGCCTGGGCGGGCGGCGCTGGAATCTGCGCTTCGACAACGGCGTCGAAGCGGCGTTGCCCGAAACGGACGCGGAGGCCGCCTGGCACCGCCTGGCCGCGCTCGAATCCTCGCAACGCATCCTCGAACGCAACATATCCGCCGTCGATTTGCGCCTCGCCGACCGCGTCGTGCTGCGCACCTTGCCGGCTCCGTCCGCCGCCAAGGCCGCGGTCAAGGACAAGAACACATGAAGAAGCACAACAGCCGCGCGCGCGGCGGCGTCATCGGCGTGCTCGACATCGGTTCCACCAAGATGTGCTGCCTGATCGCGCGCGTCGAGGACAAGACGCCGCGCATCCTCGGCATCGGCCACCAGATATCGCGCGGCATCAAGAACGGCACCGTCAACGAGATCGAGGCGGCGAGCCAGGCGATCCTGACCACGGTTCATGCCGCCGAGCAGATGGCGGGCGAGCAGCTCGCCGAGGTGGTGGTGAATCTGTCGGGCGGCTTCGGCGCTTCGCGCATGACCAAGGCCGAGATCGGCCTCAACGGCCGCGAGATCAGCGACGGCAACATGCGCCGCGTGCTCGAGCAGGGTTTCCGCGTCAAGGAACCGCCGGAACGCACCGTGATCCATTCCGTGCCGGCGGGATTTTCCATCGACGGCAGCCGCCCGATCCGCGACCCGCGCGGCATGTACGGCCACAAGCTGGCGGTCAACATGCACGTGGTCACCGCCGAATCGGCCGCGGTCAGGAACCTCGCCAACATGCTGGGGCGCTGCCGGCTCGAGATCGCGGCGCTGGTCGCCAGCCCCTACGCCTCGGGCCTCGCCTGCCTGGTCGAGGACGAAAGCGAATTGGGCGTCACGTTGATCGACATGGGCGGCGGCACCACCACCATCGCAGTGTTCATCGACGGCAATCTGGTGTTCGTCGACAGCGTGCCGGTCGGCGGATCCCACGTCACCCACGACATCGCCCGCGGATTGACCACGCCGCTCGCCCATGCCGAGCGCATGAAGGCGCTTTACGGCAACGCCATTTCGTCGTCCGCCGACGAGCGCGAGACCATCACCGTGCCGCTGGTGGGCGAGGAGGACGAAGGCAACGCCAACCACGTGCCGAAATCGATCCTGGTCGGAATCATCGCGCCGCGCATCGAGGAGACCTTCGAGCTGGTGCGCGACCGTCTCGTCGCCTCGGGCTTCGACCAGGCGGCCGGGCGCCGCGTGGTGCTGACCGGCGGTGCCTGCCAGCTGCCGGGCGCGCGCGAGTTGGCCGGCCACATTCTCGACAAGCAGATCCGCATCGGCCGCCCGTTGCGCGTCGAGGGGCTGGCCGAAGCGACCGGGGGGCCGGCCTTCGCCACCACCGCGGGTCTGATCCATTTCGCTCTCGCCGAACGCGCCGCGCCCGCCAAGCGGGGACAGGCGCGCGCGGAGGAGCCGAGCGGCCTGTTCGGCCGAATCGGAAGCTGGGTCCGTGAAAACATTTGAGTGCATACGCATGCCCGTCTTTCCGCCTTTCGCCAGGCGGGACGGCGGTTTTAGGGCCGGTGACGCAGCCGGCATGACATCTCAAGCGGCGATTTCCTAGGAGGAAAATCATGGCTCTCAATCTGAAAATACCCAACGAAGAGCTGGAGCTCAGGCCCCGGCTCACCGTCATCGGCGTCGGCGGCGCCGGCGGCAACGCAGTCAGCAACATGATCCGCTCAAACCTGATCGGTTGCGAATTCATCGTCTGCAACACCGACGCGCAGGCGATGAAGCATTCGCTGGTCGAGCGCCGCATCCAGCTCGGCATCACCGTGACCAGGGGCCTGGGCGCGGGCTCCCGGCCCGAGGTCGGGCAGATCGCCGCCGAAGAGGCGCTCGACGAGATCATGATGGCGCTCGAAGGCTCCAACATGGTGTTCATCACCGCCGGTATGGGCGGCGGGACCGGCACCGGTGCGGCGCCGGTGATCGCCCGGGCCGCGCGCGAGAGCGGCATCCTGACGGTCGGCGTCGTGACCAAGCCGTTCCACTTCGAGGGCTCCCACCGCATGAAGACGGCGGAAAAGGGCATCGAGGAGATGCAGAAATACGTCGATACGCTGCTCATCATCCCGAACCAGAACCTGTTCAGGGTGGCGAACGAGCGCACGACCTTCGCCGACGCCTTCAAGATGGCCGACGACGTGCTTCATGCCGGCGTCCGCGGCGTGACCGATCTCATGGTCATGCCCGGCCTGATCAACCTCGACTTCGCGGATATCCGCGCGGTGATGAGCGAGATGGGCAAGGCGATGATGGGCACGGGCGAGGCCGAAGGCGACCGCCGCGCGATCGATGCGGCGGAAGCGGCGATCTCGAACCCGCTCCTGGAAGACGTCTCCATGCGCGGGGCCAAGGGCGTGCTCATCAACATCACTGGCGGT
Source organism: Allostellaceae bacterium (assembly GCA_035602175.1). Classification (GTDB taxonomy): domain Bacteria; phylum Pseudomonadota; class Alphaproteobacteria; order ATCC43930; family CGMCC-115725; genus REEB95. Next base: position 2,089 of record DATNMV010000144.1, on the reverse strand, counting down.
CTCGACATGACCCTCTACGAGGTCGACGAGGCGGCCAACCGCATCCGCGAGGAGGTCGATCCCGAGGCCAACATCATCTTCGGCTCGACCTTCGACGAGAAGCTGGCCGGACGGATGCGAATCTCGGTCGTGGCCACCGGCATCGACGCCGAGTTGATGGCGCACCCGCTGCCGCTCGAGCAGATGCAGAAGGCGGCTCCGGCAGCCGCGGTCAGACCCGCGCCCGCGATTTGGCCGGCTCCGGCTCCGGCGCATGCTTCGACTCCCGCCATGGCGGAGGCGATGCCCGAAGCCGAAATCGAGGCCGAGATCGAGCCGGCTTTGCCGCCGGCGCCGGTCCCGGCCATGGCCGCGGCGCCGCGCATCGAGACCATCGAGGCCCAGGCGCTAGGTCGCGGCGGTTTCGCGGCCAAGCGCGCGGTCGAGCCGATGCTGGTCCGGCCGGCCGTTTCGGCAAAGCCGGCGGTCGCGCCCAATCCCTTCGCCGAAGCGGCGATGGAGAATGGCGGCCGCACGGCGACGAAGCCGCGGATGCCGAGCCTGTTCGAACGGGTGACCAATGCCGGCCGTCTCATCCATCCGCAATTGGACGAGACGCCGGCGGCGGAGCCGCAAAATCTCCGCGCGCCCGAGCCGCAGCCAGCTCCCGCCGCGGAGCCGCACAGCGTCAGGCCGGCGGAGCCACCGGTCGCACAGCCGGCGCCGCAGCCGGCGGCGCGCCCTGAACGTCCGGCCCGCGCCAAGGAAGAAGACTTGTTGGAGATACCGGCCTTCCTGCGCCGGCAGGCGAACTAGGACGGCGCCCGGGCCGGGCGAACGGCCCGTCATTCGCCGTGATGTCATCCGCAAGCCGCGGGACCCCGCCGGGTCCCGCGGCAAGCGGCCCGGATTTTGGCTTACGCCGCTGGAATCGTTGGGCAATTCCGATAACAATCTGAAATAAAGAGTGATTTGTGCACCGCAACCGGGCTTGTTCTACTCACAGGCTCAGAGGGGGAATTTGTTTTCATGAGTAGTGATCTGGTTTCCAGCGCGCAAAAAACCTTGAAAGCGCCGATTCATTGCCGTGGCGTCGGGCTGCACAGCGGCGCGCATGTCGAGATGACCCTTTTCCCCGCCGCGCCCAATACCGGCATCCGTTTCCGCCGCAGCGACATGAACGGCGTCGAGATCGAGGCCTCGTGGCGCAACGTCGTCGAATCCACGCTTTGCACCACCCTTTCCAACGGCAAGGGCGTTTCGATCGCCACCGTCGAGCATCTGATGGCGGCCTTCGCCGGGCTCGAGGTCGACAATGCCGTGGTCGAGCTGAACGGGCCGGAAGTTCCGGCGATGGACGGCAGCGCCGCGCCCTTCGTCTTCCTGATCGAGTGTGCCGGGCTGGTCGAGCAGAACGCGGCGCGACGAATCATCAAGATCTTGAAGCCGGTCAGCGTAGGATCTCCCGGAAAATCGGCGGCGCTGGTGCCGGACGAGAGTTTCTCGGTGAGTTTCGCCATCGATTTCAACGCCAGCGCCATCACCCGCCAGGAACTGTCGCTCGCCCCCTGCCCCAAGAGCTTCAAGCACGATCTCGGCCCGGCGCGCACCTTCGGCTTCCTGCACGAGGTCAAGGCGATGCGCGATGCCGGCCTGGCGCGCGGCGGCTCGCTCGAAAACGCCGTGATCATCGCCGGCGACCGCGTGCTGAACCAGGAAGGCCTGCGTTACGACGACGAATTCGTGCGCCACAAGATGCTCGACGCGCTGGGCGACCTCTATCTCGCCGGCGGCGCGCTGCTGGGCCAGTTCCGCGGCGTGCGTTCGGGCCACGCGCTGAACCGCCAGCTGCTGGCGGCCTTGTTCGCCGACGCCTCGGCCTGGTGCTATGCCGGCATGAAGGTCGAGCGCATCCGCGAAGCCGCCGTCGCCTGAGACTGCGACTCGGCTGAATCCCTGGGGATTCGCCGCTCTTTCCGCCTCCCGCTTCGTTGTTGGCCCGGCTCCCGCCATGCTATAAGGGCAGCCGTGAACTTCCTCGGATTCCATGTCACGTTCCGATCCACGGCGCCGCGCCTCGCCGCGATTTTCGCCGTCTGCCTGCTAACCG